>CAZAST010000046.1:0-13431 GCA_964487805.1 uncultured Syntrophaceae bacterium | reverse complement strand
CTACCTGACTATCTCAAGCCTGTTTTGACTTTCGCTTACTTCACGGGATGGAGGAGAGAAGAGGTTGTAGGGCTGAGATGGAGCCAGGTCGGCCTTAAGGAGGGGATCGTTAGGCTTGAGGCGGGTGAGACCAAGAACAACGAGGGTCGGACTGTCTATCTTGACAACGAAACGCAAGAGGTAATTCATGCCCAATGGGAGGCGAGAAAGAAAGCCAAGAAGCTCACTCCTTATGTGTTTACCAATCAAGATGGCAGTGACAGGGTCAAGCAATTTGTGAAATCTTGGAAAACTGCCTGCGGGGAAACCAAGATAGGCGACAGGTTGTTTCACGATCTGCGCCGTACCGCAGTTAGAAACATGGTAAGGGCTGGTATCCCTGAACGCGTTGCAATGGCAATTTCAGGGCACAAAACGAGATCGGTGTTTGAGAGGTATAATATCGTGAGTGCTGATGATCTGAAATTGGCTGCCAGTAAGCAGGAAAAGTATCTTGACGAGCAGGATAGTTACAAAACAGTTACAGTTGCAGATTTTGGGGTAAAAAAAGGGGCTAGTCAAAGTGGCTAACCCATTGATTTAAATGGTACCCCCGGTGCGATTCGAACGCACGACACACGGATTAGGAATCCGTTGCTCTATCCTACTGAGCTACGGGGGTACGCGGATCTGAAGGTGGGATTTCTAACATTATTTCGAAAGAGAGTCAACGATATTGGAAGGTTCATCCCGCTGAAGAGTTCAATGCCCGGCAGTGGTTTTCTATGATCCGGTCATCACAGAAATCGACAAGTTTAAGCTCAACGGGTGTTATGTCCCTGAGCGCTGCCCGGGGGATGAGGCCGATCAACTCGGATTCAAGAATCTCGACTCCCTCCTGGGCGGTTTTTTTTCTGACGGCGTCGAAAACCGTGCGGATGGAAGTAACCTCATAGTCGGAAAGATTCATCGAAACCTGGGCGATGTTTCTGCTTTCAAGGAGCAGTCCCAGGGCCTGTACGTGGCTGAACCCTCCGTTCGAATGCCGGATAGACCGGGCGATCTTTCGCGCCAGTTCAATATCATCCGAGTCGAGATTGATGTTGAAGGCGATGAGGGGCTTGCGGGCCCCCACGGCGGTCGCCCCCAAGCGCGAATTGGAACGGGAAGGACCGGCATCAGGCCGCCAGGAGGAATCGCAGATTTTATCCCCGAGTCCCTCGTACTCTCCCCTGCGGATATCTGCCAGTTTTCTTCTTTCCTTACCGAGGGCCGCTTCTCCGTAGAAGTAGACGGGAACAGCATGCCTCTCTGCAAAGGTGCGTCCGAAGCGGTGCGCTGTCTCCACCGCGTCTTTCATTTGCGCCCCTTCAAGGGGGACGAAGGGGACAACGTCGACAGCCCCGATGCGGGGATGACACCCGTGGTGACCTTGCATATCGATCAGTTCCGCGGCCCTGTCACAAGCCGCCAGCGCTCCTTCAAGAACCGCTTCAGGCGTGCCGATGAATGTTAGGACGCTCCGGTTATGGTCGCAGTCCATGCTGAAGTCTAGGACTCTTATCCCAGCAATGGATGCGGCTGTGTCCACAATGGCCGCCACGACTTTGGCGTCTCTCCCTTCGCTGAAATTAGGGATGCATTCGATGATTTTCATCTCTTTACGCCTGAAAAATCTTTCGTGAGGGCAACTCCACGCACGTGAGCGGTCCTCCATAGACCGCCCCCGTGTCGATCCCTATCCTGCCGGGGAGGAAGAGGGGATCCGCATGGGATACGGGGGTGTGGCCGAAGACGACGGTCTTGCCGAAGTCGTAGGAGGATCGTATGAACGCGTAGCGCACCCACAGGAGGTCATGCGCGTCCTGATCCTCCAGAGGAACCCCGTCCCTGAGCCCCGCGTGGACGAAGATGTACTCGTCGGTTTCGTGCCAGAGAATGAGAGATTGGAAAAAGTCCCTGTGGCTGTCAGGAACGTTGATCTTCATTCCTGCCGCTGTTTGTCGATACCCGTAGGAGGCGATCGTGGCGTCTCCGCCGTTCAGGAGATAGACCTCTCTGTCCCTGCCGCGACACAGATAGTCGAGGAACATCTCTTCGTGATTCCCTTTGAGACAGATGACCGTCCGCATTCGTTTCTTGAGATCAAGGACAAAATCCACAACTCCTTTTGAGTCCGACCCCCGGTCGATATAATCCCCGATGAAGACGAGAGTATCCATATCACTATTCATGCCGATCTGCGGAATCAGGGCCTTCAGTTTGGGAAGACACCCGTGAATGTCGCCGATGGCGAATATCTTCCCCATGATGCTCTCACTCCCCGAACAGGGCTTCCACAAACTCCTCGCTTTTGAATCGCCGGAGGTCGTCCAGCCCTTCACCGACACCGATGTACCGGATCGGTATCCCCATCTCCTGGGCAATCCGGATGATGATTCCCCCCTTTGCCGTGCCGTCGAGTTTGGTGAGGGCGATTCCGGTGATCCCGATTTCCTGATGGAACATCCGCGCCTGCATGACGGCGTTCTGCCCCGTCGTCGCATCAAGGACGAGGAGGGTCTCGTGCGGGGAGCCCGGGAGCTCTCTGTCCATGATACGTTTGATCTTTTTGAGTTCATCCATTAACCCGGTCTTGGTGTGGAGTCTCCCCGCCGTGTCGATAAGCATGACAGCCTTTCTCGCTTCCGCCGCATGAATCGCGTCAAAGACAACCGCTGAGGGATCGGCCCCCATCTTCTGCTTGATGAGGGGGGCGTCGACCCTCTCGGCCCATATCCCAAGCTGCTCGATGGCCGCAGCCCTGAAGGTGTCGGCCGCGACGAGGAGCAGGGGAATCCCGTTCTTTTTAAAGCGGGACGCCATCTTCCCGATGGTGGTGGTCTTTCCCGTTCCGTTGACGCCCACCACCATGATCGCGTACGGCTCGTCTCTGGGTATCTTCAGAGGCGATTCGCATGCCTTCAGAATGGTTGTCATATGGTCTTTTATTACCTTCTTGAGAGTGTCCGGGCTGTTCAGCTCGTGTCTTTTCGCGCGGGTTTTCATCGCGTCAATCAAATCCGAGGCAAAACCGGGACCCAGATCAGCCCCGATCAGTATCGCCTCGATATCTTCGAAGATATCGGGGGAGATGACCTTCTCGCCTGAGATCATCTCATCCAGATTTCTGATGACGCTGCTTCTCGTTTTTGCAAGGCCCCTCTTGAGTCGTGAAAAAAAATGCGTATCGCCGTTGTGTGTCATGTATGTGTTTCCCGTGTATGTTTCTTTCGGATATTGACTCTCAGGTCTTCCCCGAACCCTTGCTACTATAAAGGACTTTTACGGGGATGGCAAGCAGGTGATCTGTAAGTGAAGGGATGCAGGCCTGCGGCAGGTGTTAGTTCATGCTGACGGAAACCGTGGTGGATATCCCGCTTTTCTGCATGGTTACACCTATGAGGTTATCAGCCGCCTCCATGGTGTTTTTATTGTGTGTGATGAATATGATCTGGGAGTTTGAAGAGATATCTTTCACCAGTTTTCTGAAAAGCGAGACATTCGCGTCGTCAAGGGGTGCGTCCGCCTCATCGAGGATCAGGAAGGGTGAGGGCCGGTGCATGAGAATGGCGAAGATGAGGGCCACTGCGGCGAGCGCCTTTTCTCCCCCCGAGAGGAGAGACAAATTCTGCCTCTTCTTGCCGGGGATCTGTATGTCGATCTCAACCCCTGTTTCAAGCATGTCGGATTCATCAGTGAGGCGGAGAAACCCCTTTCCGCCTGGAAAGAGCCGGGGGAATACATCCTTGAAATGGTTGTTGACGGCTTCGAAGGTTTCAGAAAACCTCTTTCTGGATATCTGATTAATCCTCGTGATCGTTTTCTGCAGAGTGTCCAGAGATGAATTCAGGTCCTTGATCTGACCGGCGAGGAAATCATGGCGTTCCCTGAGTTCTTCATGTTCGCTGAGGGCCAGAAGATTCACTTCTCCAAACTCATCCAGTCTCTTTTTATGTACCTCCAGCTTCCCTCTCAGCTCCCGGGCTTCTTGTTCGTCCAACGATTCAAATCCCGCCAGAGCGGTATCAAGAGCGACATCCAGCTTTTCACGCGCCCCCTCTTTGAGGGTCTCGGCCTGGATAACCGTTTCGCGTATTTCCAGATCGAGTTCGCCCAGCTGCCGTGAGAGATCTTCCACCACTTTCCGTGCGTTTCTCAGTTCCTGTTCCTTCTCTCTGTGAAGGGTGTTTTCCTGATCGTGTTCCGCCCGTCGTGCCGTAAGCTCTTCTTCGGCCTCCGTGTGGCCGGCGTAGAGTCCCTTCAAAGTCTGTTCCTCACAGTGTATGCTTTCTAAGGCTTCGGATGTCTTTGCCTCGGAGGCTTTCGTTTCCTCAACCATTGCGTCTATGCGGGCGCATATTTCCGATATTGTTCCTTCCAGCCGTGCAATGGTTTCCGTGCCCGATTTTCTCTTCTCCTCCGCTGATGTCAGCGATATTTTCTTTTCGGTAAGGGCCTGTTCGCTCTCTTCCAGTTCTCTTCTGGCATCTTTCCATTGTTCCTGCAGGGCGGAAATGCGCCTCTCTCCCTCCTCAGCCTCGCTTTTGCGGGAGGCGATATCGTTTTTGACGGCCGCGGTCTTTTCCGCCGTGGCCGTTTCCTCTGATGCGATATTCTCCCTGTTGAAAACGAGGACGTTGATGCGCTGTCCAATCCACCTGATCTCGCCTTCCAGCCTTTCCGCATCCTTCCTGTGCCCGTTGATGCGCAGATCCAGTTCGTGTCTTTCTGATCGAAACCGGGCGGTTTCCTCCTCAAGACGGGCGATAGCCGTGCTCAGAGAGTTTCTCTTTTCTTCTTTGCCTTCAAGGGCATGCCCCAGTCCTTCGAGCTGTCCTTCCAGCTCCGCAATCTCCCGCTTGGCGCTCAGCGATGCCCCGGCCCCTTTTCCATTCCCTCCTGCCAGCACCCCGCCAGGCAGCAGCATGTCTCCTTCGGGTGTCACGTAGGTGTGCTCGGAGCCGGCCCGCTCATCCGACAGGCGGATGGCGGCGTTGAGATCGGGGACGAGGAGGATGCCTTCCAGAAGAAGGTAAATGACGCTGCGAAACGTTTCGTCGGTGATGTGGACAAGGTCGCACAGCCGATTGGCTCCATCGGGACAGCCAAGCCTGACAGTTTCAGGCTTCCCGCCCCTATCCAGCGGCACGAAGCTCCCTCTTCCGGAGGCGTTTTTTTTCAGGTAGTCGATCACGCCCATCCCGGTTTTTCTGCTTTCGACGATGACATACTGAAGCTTGTCGCCCAGGGCGGCCTCGATGGCGGTCTCATATTGTTTCGGGACTTCGATATGATCCGCCACCAAGCCCCGTATATCTTCCCGGAGGGCGCCGCTTCGCGCCGCTTCGAGTACGTGCCTGGTTCCTTCGCCGCACCATTCGTGCCTCTCCTGAAGTTCCCTGAGAGAGAAAAGGCGCGATCGCTTCGCCCCTGCTTGTTCTCTCAGCGTGTTGATTTCGGTTTCTATTGTCCTCAGCGTATCCCTGGCAGTTCCAAAACCTTCCTTTGTTGATATTTCCTGCGCGCTCAGAGATTCAATCCTCTCCACGTCGGCTGACAGAGCGGACCGGACAGTCGCAAGATCGTTCTCCAGCCCGTTCAGTTTTCTTCTGTTTTCGTCCAGTTCTTCATTTTCTCTCTGGGCCTTTCGTTGCAAGTCTTCCAGAGCCTTTGTGAGAGACATGAGGAGATTCGCCAGCCGGGCGTGTTCAGTTATCGCATCGATATGTCTTGATTTTTCCTGTTCAAGCTCTTCCCTCAGTTCCTGTTCTGCGGTTCTCAGGACCTCGGCTGTTTCACGGTCGCGGTTGATAGCCTCCTTTATGGCCTCGATAAGGCGGTCCGATTCGGTCATCTGCTCGCTCAGCAGGGCGATTTCCTTTTTTGTTGCGCTTTTCCGTTCGTTGAGGGTTTCTATCTCCTTGAGATCTCGCTTTGTTTTATCCTTCAGCTGCAGAATGGTCTCCTGGGCGAATTTTATTCTCTGTTCCCCGATGTTGATCTCATTCTTTATGCCGTAGTATCGATTCTGGAGGGCACCTATGGCGTCTTCGCTTTCGGCAAGCCGGGCCCGAATCTCCTCGATAGTGGACTCCAGCGCCTTTACTTCCGTCTGGGCCGCCAGGACTTTTTCATCCAGGGGGATGCGCAGCTTCTCAAAACCCTTTATTTTTGAGGTCAGTTCCAGATAGGTCTGAAGCGATAAGGTTAACTGATATTCTTTGATATCCTTTTTCAGCGACCGGTACAACTCGGCCTTTTTCGCCTGCCGTGACGTTGAATTCAACTGAGCCCTGACCTCTCTCAGGATGTCAGTCAGGCGGACGATATTCTGTTTTGTCGCCTCCATCTTGCGGGAGGCGGATTCTCGCCGGGTTTTGTATTTCATGATCCCCGCCGCTTCCTCGATGAACTGCCGCCTCTCTTCCGGTTTCGCCTCCACAAGATTGGCTATTCTCTCCTGTTCAACGATAGAATAGGTGCGTGCGCCGACTCCCACGTCCATGAAAAATTCTTTCACGTCAAGGAGGCGGCAGGGGACCTTGTTGATCGAGTACTCGCTTTCGCCCTCCCGAAATACCCTTCGTGAGACGGTTATCTCCCGATAGCTGGCGTATTTTTCAGGGACTTGATGGCCGTTGCTCTCCAGAGTTATGGATACCTCAGCCATACCGACCGCGGGGGCATCGTCGCTTCCGTTGAATATGACATCTTCCATTTTCTTGCCACGAAGCATCGTGATGCGCTGCTCCCCCATGACCCATCGTATGGCATCCACGATATTGCTCTTTCCACAGCCGTTCGGGCCCACAATCGCGTTAATGTCGCGTGAGAGATCAATGGGAGTTTTATCCCTGAAGGATTTGAATCCGAGTATTTCCAGCTTTTTCAGTTTCATCTGGCACCATCCACTGCCCGGCGTCGGCAAAATATTCATCAGGAGAAGTTTACACTCAGAACTGCCGGACAGAAATCCAGCTTGGCATATTTCTATGCACGCAAATTTATCAGAGTCATATATCTTTGTAAAGAAAAAACACAATGGAGTGTATTGCAGAAAAATAAGATACAATATATGGTGTTTTTATACTTGAGGTCCGTTTTCCAGACACAATTTTTCTTGACAGTGATCAAAAGTGCAATATACAAGCAGCCTCAGTCTCCAGAGGATTCCTTTTCCCCAACAAACCTATGTATCAAGGGATTAAAAGGCATGTCCGGTTTCAGAGCGATCACCATAGGCCGACTCTTAAGGGACACGGCAGCACAGTTTTCGGAGAATACCGCTCTTGTCTATCCCGAGTCCGGTATCAGAGAAACATATAGTGATTTTTTGGACTCCTGTACACGGGTCGCCAAGGCATTCCTTGCCGTGGGTGTTAAGAAGGGCGATCACATATCGGCCTGGACCACGAATGTTCCGGAATGGCTCCACCTGCAGTTCGGCCTTGGTATGATAGGTGCTGTTCTGGTGACGGTCAACACGAATTGCAGGTCGCACGAACTCGAATATATCCTCAGACAGTCCGATTCCACAACGCTCATCCATATCGAAGAGTACCGGGGGACGAATTTTTCTCAGATCGTGAGGGAGTTGGTACCCGAATCTAAAGGGGCCGATGTGGGAAAGATACAGTCGGACAGATTTCCCTTTCTCAAAAATGTTATATGTATAGAGGACAAACACCAGAGCGAAGACCTGTTGTGTTTTGATGATATAGTACTGCTGGGCGAAGCGGTATCCGATGAGGAGTTGCGAAATCGGGAGTTGTCCGTTGACGCGGACGAAGTGGTGAACATGCAGTACACATCAGGAACAACCGGGTTTCCCAAGGGAGTGATGCTCACGCATCGGAATATCATCAACAATGCCTTTATGGTGGGGGATGTGATGGGAATGACAAAGGATGATCGTCTCCTGATCCAGGTCCCCCTCTTTCATTGCTTCGGTTGTGTCATGAGTTCGCTCAATTGCGTGTGCCACGGATCGACGATGGTCGTGCTCCAGAGCTTCGACCCTCGCAAGGCATTGGAATATATAGAAAAAGAGCAATGCACCGCCATCAACGGCGTTCCTACGATGTTTATAGCCATTCTCAACCATCCGGATTTCTCAGAATTTGATCTGTCTTCGTTGAGGACCGGCATCATGGCCGGGGCGCCATGCCCGGAGGAGACGATGAAAAGCGTCATGACACAGATGCACTGCCCCGAGATCACCATCGCGTACGGCCAGACCGAATCATCTCCCGTGATGACTATGACGCGGAGAGATGATCCGGTGGACCTTCGGGTATCGACGGTGGGGAGACTTTTTGACGGTATTGAGGGGAGGGTGGTCGATCTGGAGACGGGGAGGGAGCTTCCTCCGGATACGCAGGGAGAAATTATCACAAGGAGCCCCTGCGTGATGAAGGGATATTACAAGATGCCCGAGGAGACCGCGGCGGCCATCGATATGGAGGGATGGTTGCACACGGGGGATCTGGGGACGGTGGACGAGAACGGCTACTTCCGGATTACCGGAAGGATCAAAGACATGATCATCAGGGGAGGGGAGAATATCTATCCCCGGGAGATAGAAGAGTTTTTGTACCGGCATCCCAAAGTGAAGGATGTGTACGTGGTCGGGATCCCCGACGAGAGGTACGGCGAGCAGATTCTCGCATCTATCGAATTGAAAGAGGGTCAGACGGCAACCGCTGAAGAATTCCAGGATTTCTGTACCGGGAGAATAGCCCGGCACAAGATACCGAAATACTGGGATTTCAACGCCCCTATCCCCCTGACCGCGAGCGGAAAGGTCCAGAAATACAAACTGGCCGAAGAGTTTCTGGAGAGAAACAGGATATAGTCCAGACCCTGGATCATGCCGACGCGTACCCTCGCCGTTGCAGAGTTTCGGCCGTATACCGAAGGGTACAAAGGCTAAAAAGTCAGAAGGAAACATGTAGAGATGACAATGTTCATCTCAAGAAGGGTCGATTTTTTAACGGTAACGACGGGATGGCCTGTTGAGCCATTCGAGGTATTTCCGGGTGGCACAGATCAGATCCTGAATGGTTCCATAGACCGGGAGCCCGGCCTTTCTGAACGCAGAGAAGATGGAGACCCTGACTCGCTCCACATCCATGTTGGTCTCCGCGAACTTCGACAGGACGGGGATGACCGGTTTTGTTGACTCATCTGCGGCCTGGCTGATTGCCTCAGGGCCGCTTTCCATCTTATCAAATTGGGCCACTGCGATATAATCGGCGGAAAAGTACGGGATAATCACGTCGATGTTACTGTCTTTCGCCAGCGCTCTGATGGTGTGGGCCATTACATCGAAGTCGAAGCCGTAAAATCCAAGATCGACGGGATTGGTTGTGGATGTATTGATCGCCCTGATCTTCTGGCTGATCATTTTCTGTGTGGCCGGCTCAAGTTCGGGGAGCGACAAACCCGCAAGGGAGGCGAGATCGGTGAATGACACGGCGACACCTCCTCCCGCGCCAAGGAATCCGAGGCGGGGACCTTGCGCCGTTCGCTTTGAAACCACCATCATGACGAAATCGAGCATCGCTTCAATGGTATCCACCAGGACCCCTCCGTACTGCTGAATGGCGGAAGACCAGATTGCGTGATTGCTGGAAAGAGCGCCCGTATGGCTTGCCGCGGCGCGCGCCCCCTGTTGAGTCATTCCCCCCTTCAGAATGACAACCGGTTTGCTGCGGGTTGCCTCTCCCAATGCCTTCAGAAATTTCCGGGGATTTTTAATGTCTTCCAGATAGCCTGCGATTACGCGGATTTTTTCATCGCCGGCGAAGTATGCGAGGTAGTCTTCAGCGGTCACATCGATCTGGTTACCGTAGGAGACGACCTTGTTGAGTCCGATCCTGCGGGCCATCGCCATGCCCACGAAGTTACTGGTTGTGCCTCCCGACTGTCCCAAGAAGGCAACCTCTTTCGGAATATCCCCTTGGGTTTCAGGGGTAAAACTGACGCGCGATTCAGCGCAATGAATGCCGATACAATTCGGGCCGACGATCCGCGTTCTTCCCTTCGCCGCTTCTCTGAGGAGTTCCGTTTCGAGTGAACGGTTGCCTGCTTCGCTGAACCCCGACGTGAAGAAATGCAGGAAATGGACCTTTTTGCGGGCCGCCGCCTTGACGGTGTTCAGTGCTTCAGCCGCAGGGACCGACGCGATGACCAGATCAACCCCCTCGGGCAGATCATCAATTGAAGGGTATGATTGCAGCCCGCTTATGTCGTTATATTTCGGATTGACGGGATAGAGCGTGCCCCTGTACCCGAGCATCTGCATGATCTGAAGATAGGGGATCTTACCCCCCCCCATGTTTGGCGACGCGCCAAGAACGGCGATATTCTCAGGATAAAAAAGTTTTTCAAGCCCCATAGGCCTCCATTCCTTCCCCAGCAGCCGCGCATTGGTCTATTACTAATGAGTCCGGCAGTCAACCAAAAAATACGGACAGGGGGGAGGTGCTCCTGTTGTCACGGATCTCCCCGGGAGGAATCGCATACTGTGATGTGGTTTTTACGGCGAAGGCGCGGGAGTATCCCGCCGGTTCAATCCGGTTCGATACGCTTTGACTGGGACTCAATCATGAGATTTTCGGCGGGGGTTTCTTGTTCGAGCGTTTCTCGCTCCTCCGCAAAATCTGAGAATTCCCGCGCTATCTCCCTGAATTGCTCGTGGATTTCAAGGAAGGCATCCACCATATCGGGATCAAAGTGGGTTCCCCTGCTTTGCCTGATGATTTCGACGGACACGTCATGGGGGAAGGGGGGCTTATATATCCTTTTGCTGATGAGCGCGTCATAGACATCGGCGAGAGCCATAAGCCTGCCGCTGACGGGAATGGCCTCTCCCTTGAGCCCGAGCGGGTACCCCGAGCCGTCCCATTTTTCCTGATGCGTGTAGGCTATTTCCGCGGCGATGGATAGAAATGATTTCTTCCCGAGTTTGCGGGCTGAGGATTCGATCACATCGCGCCCCATGACGGTGTGCGTCTTCATGGTTTCAAACTCTTTTTCGTCCAAAGGCCCCGGATTCAGGAGGATATCATCAGGGATTCCGACCTTTCCGATATCGTGCAGGGGAACGGATTTGTACAGCATGTCAATGTTTGCGTCGGTGAGGAAGTGTTTGTATTTGCCGTGTGTTTTCAGGTGCTCGGCGAGCAGCTTGACATATCTTCTGGTGCGTTTGATATGGCCTCCGGTTTCATAGTCCCGGTATTCGGCCAGGTTGGCCATACTCTCAATGGTTATATCCTGCGTTAAAAGCAGCTCACGCATCCGTGAGATCGTCTTCTTTTCTTCAAGGCGGTATTTGAGAACGGTGAGGAATACGTATGCGCCGACAACCGACGCAATCGGGAATGCCGTCCCCACAAACACGCCCTGATGGTAAAAAGCCTGTTGCGTTCCCAGCCATAACCCCACAATACAGATCAACATGACAAAAAAACAGGTCAGGGCGTTCCTGAAAGCAACAAGAAGGCTCAACAACACGCCCAGAACGAGAACCAGCGACAGAATCAGGCCGTTTGACCATCCGGGCACGGAGATGAAATCACCCTGCAGCAGATTGTCGGCAACGGTGGCATGCACCTCCACGCCCGGGAATATGGGGTCAAAGGGTGATGTGTGCAATTCTTTCAGCCCCGAAGCTGACGTGCCGACGAAGGTTATGCGCCCCTGGAGCCGGTCCGGTGACACATGGCCATCCAGAATGTCGGCTGCCGATACATAGTCATAGCTTCTCTTGGGGCCACGGTACTTGATGAGGAGATGGCCGTGGGGATCCACAGGAACGGTGGTTTCCTGATAACTGACCGATTGCAGGGCATGCCCATGCTGTTTCAAGAGGAGATGGCCGGCATTCCTGGATTTCAGAACCGTGGCAAGGGCCAGACTGGGGTACATCTCTCCCTCGTACTCGATGAGCAAAGGGAGGCGCCTCAGCATGCCATCCTTATCGGGACTGAAATTGATAAACCCTGAGGAGTCAGACTGTTCTGAAAGTATCGGTAGATTGCACAGGACGCCGCCGCTCTGGGGGATCAGTGCCCGCTCTTCATGCTCTCCCGTACGCTGCATTAAGGAAATCTTGACGGGGTGCAGAATACACTGCTCTGAACTTTTCGCAAAGCGGTTGAAATGGAATTGATGGGCCAGGACAAAGGGGCCTCTGGCCAGCGCCTCGGCAAGGATTCGGTCGTTATCGCTCAAGGTTTCCGGAAGCCGGTCAATGAAAAGATCAATCCCATAGGTATCTCCCAGGTCTTTCAGAAGCCGCCCTGCGGAAGTCCTGTCAGGCTCCGCAAAAATCATATCGATCCCGATGGCCGCCGGTTTCATCGCCGAGATCTTATCGAAGAGCCGGGCCACCTGATAACGGGGCCAGGGCCATTGTCCGTATTGATTCAGGCTTTTTTCATCAAGGTCGACAATGACCAGCTTGTTGCCGGCATGATTGTGTGGAAAATGTCTCAGCAGCAGATCCTGGTTCAGGTAATCAAGCGGTTGCAGCAGGGTCGGCTTGAGCGCAAAAAGGGCGGCAAAAAGCACAGTGGCCAGGAGCCCCCAGATAAAAATACGGAGGCGTCCTGACCTTCCTGTTATGACAAGACCGTTGGAATCATATGTGGAAAATCTGTTCGATTCTCTTTTCATTCATTGCCCTGTAGGGCCAACGGAGGTGGTTATTTGATTACCACCTCAACCCTTCGGTTCCGTGGTTCCGAAACATTATCAGCCGTCTTCACAAGGGGATTGCCCTCGCCATGCGAGGTGGCAGTAATATGGGCCGGGACTGCGCCGCTTTCCACCAGTATATCATACAGCACCTTCGCCCGTTCAAGGGACAGCCGGTAATTGTATTCCATCGCGCCTACCGTGTCGGTATGCCCTGAAACAACGATATCGGTGGATTTTCTATCCCGAATGGTTTGAATGATTTGAGGGATGACCTCTTTTGATTCAGCGGTCAGTTGATCCGATCCCTGCAGGAAATAGAGAATGAATTTCGCCGGAGGTATCGGCTGTGCCGCCAGCGCCTCGGAGAAGGTGGCGCGAACCTCTTCGGCGCTCAGAGTCTTAACTTCGCTCGGAGCCGTCTTTCGATCAGTTACCCGTACGGATTGATTCGCCTCTTTCAGGACCTGCTGCCCGCCCTCGTTCGCTACGACCACCTGCCCGACTGAACCGTCAGGGTCCGGGATTAACACAACCATACTTCTGGCTCCACAGCCCATCAACGCCAGAAAAAGACTGACACTCATAAGTAGGGTGATAAATTTTTTCATATGTTCCTCACTCCTATAAATTGTCTGATATGTGCATAAATCAGTGAAAAACACCGCATTACCTGTCGTACGATGACCGGTCACCGGCCTTTCA
>CAZAST010000045.1:0-13581 GCA_964487805.1 uncultured Syntrophaceae bacterium | reverse complement strand
ACGCATTGCCGTATACCGCGATGGTACTCATCTGAATAAATAATTTCACCCCTGCCTGTTTTGCTTTTTGGGCATTCAGAATAGTCAGCTTATGGTTTACTTCATTATAAAATGTTTCATCTTTAATATCATTGCGGTGAACAATGGCAGCGAAGTTAAGGACAGTTTCTTCCCCTTGAAAAAATTCAGTATTTATTTTACTTAGATCCGGAACTACAAATTCATCTGTAAACCCAGTTACAACTCGTGAGATATTCGTAATACGATAGTTAAGCGAATATTGCGAAATAAACCTTTTTGCGATGAAACTGTCCGATCCGATGATAAGCATCTCGTTGTCAATCATGTGTGTTTATAACCTAAATTTTCAAGTGTCCTTTTGTTAATCTTCCTTCTCTCAGCATCGAAAAACCAGCCCCATTTATTAAAATAATAAATTGCCGATTGAATTCCAATCCAGGTCAATCGCAATGATCGATGGGAGCCCTTTTGAAATTCATGAATTATGGATGCCTCCGGGTAAAATACCGTTCTGTATCCGCCCTGAATAAGCCTACGGCACAAATCAGTCTCTTCTCCATACATAAATATATTTTCATCAAAAACCCCTACTTTCTTTAAAGCATCTATTCTAAGTAACATAAAACATCCTGAAAGATAAGGCACATCCATTATTTTATTATAACCAGTAAAACGAAGCTCAAATATCTTATTTCGATTATCTACTAACTTTTTGATCGGGTTAAACCGTCTTCCAATCCAATCATAAGGAGTCGGAAGCAATTTGCACAAATATTGTTCAGAACCATCAGGATAAAGAGTTTCTGGCATGAGGTTACCTATTTCTGGATTTACCTCCATATACGCAATAATCTTCTCAAGTGTCCCATATTCAAAGTGAACATCCGGATTAATCACAAGGTGGTAATGGGATTGGTTATCAATTGCTTTCCTAATTGCTATGTTATGACCAGCACCGTAGCCAATATTTCTGTTTGTATAGTAATAATGCGTTTTTTCAAATTTAATTTGGCTTTGGAGAATATTTTCCGGGCTGTTATCAATAATGAACAATTTATCAACTAACCGTGATTTAATTATTGAAATTATCACATTTTCTAATTCTTCTATTTTATGATTGAAGGTTACTATAGAAACTGTTATCATATTAAATACTCATTATATGTTTCAATAATTCTTTCCAATTGCTGGCTACTGGTTTAGGTGATAATAGTTTATTTTCTCCAAAAACAGAAAGGTCTCCTTGGATCGCTTTTCTCATATATGCCGCCAATTCTTCCGGTGAATTCGGGTTAAAAAAGCAAACCTTGTTATATTCCCCAATGGTTTCATGAGCATATGGTAAATCGGCTACCATTATTGGTCTGTCAAATGCCTTAAACTCTGATATCGGTAATCCCCACGTTTCGAGTTTTGAAGGAAATAATAAACAATCTGTGTTAGAATAAATATTAAACACAGCATCGCGTGATAACTTGCCTTTAAATTCAATTTCAGAGTATTTTGAATATTTTTTGTGGATATATTTTGTATACCTGCTTTCAGTACCATCAATTGTCAGCATTATTCTAAATCCGAGAATGGATTTTTGTCTTAAAATCTTTGTGGCTTCCCCTATTATTTCAAAATTTTTGAAAACCCTGGAAAGTGAAGGGAAGAAAAAACAGAATTCCGTTAATTCGATGGTTTCATTTTTTTTTGGGGAATGTAACTTATTAAAGGGATGTGCGGTGATCACATTTGTAATTTTAAACATCTTTCTGAATTTCTCATTGATCCAATGCTGCTGAACTATTACATAATTATTTTTACGTATATTAATCCAGTACAAATACTTATAGAAAAAACTGAAAAAAAATATTGTTGGCTCAAAATAAAAATCTCTAAGGTTGGCCAGGTAAAACGGCGTAGGATTGTGACAATAGACTACTTTCTTTACTGCTTTGACATTCGGGGTAATATCATGTAAGGATATCCAAATATAGGGATCGTAAACTTTTGATAATTTATTAAAATAGAAATATTCATAATAAAGCCTTTTAAAATACGATTTTCTCGATTTAGGAAATTCAATTTTAATTATATCTGGAAAGTCAATTAATCCTTTATTATGCAATAATACAATGATTGTATACTTTTTAGAATAATATCTTACAAGATTTTCCACACAATCCTTTAAAATAGAAAGTGTTCCTCCTTCAAATAAGTTTATCGCAGAAACTACTATCACAGGTTTTACACTCTTTCCCATAATCAAGAATCAAAATTGTATCGCTAAATCACTTGAGTGGGAATTCCAACAGATCGAAAAAGAAGGAATCCCTCTTCTTGTCTAAATTGGAATTCGAACCAATCGACAATTTTCCCGGTAATCCATATTTGTCCATGTAATTCATAATGTTAATCCTTAATCTGAAATTAAGATTCACTATGGTATTAAAATTCAATTTATACAAATATAATATAACAATTCCTATTAATACACTACGCAACAACCAAGATTAACTGCGTGAGAATACGAGAAAAGAGATGGGTAATTCGACTAAGGAAAAATGTGTTATTCTGGAAGAGCTGATTCAACGAACCCGCTCCTTATAAACTATTCGCCATTTATACTCTCTTAAGATGTTTGTTAACTTTTCCCCTAAGATGTTCCTTATCAATCCAATTAACATCATAAAAACAAAATACAGTATCCTTATCGAATGAGGGTAATACTTTCTAAATACTTTAATTTCCTCTTTATACGTTTTATTATTGGAATAGGAAATTCCTCCGATTCTTACTTTTGAAACAGGTGTTGGCGAATAATAGAAAGTATGCTGATTTTTATAAATATTTAAAATCTGATCATAATCAGCTACTATACGTAATGACAATTCAAATAAGTGTTTTCTCAGGACATCCGATTTTACAAATGCTGCTTGATGACAAAAGACAAGTCCTTTCCAGATATTTTTTAAAGGTTTTGCCTTCACCAAAACCTCATTCTCATTATAATCACTTCTGGGTACAACATCACCATAAAATACATCAGGGTTATTATCGATTAGGGCCCTTGCAACTGTTTCACAAACCTGATTATTGAAAAACATATCTCCGGAATTCATGAAATTGATATAAATGCCATGGGCCATTCTTATTCCTTTGTTCATAGCATCATATATCCCATTATCTGGCTCACTTAACCAATAGTGAATTTTGTCTTTATACTTTTTAATAATGTCTAAAGAACCATCCGTTGACCCGCCATCGATGATAATATATTCAATACCAGGATAACTTTGATTTATTATGCTTAAAATCGTTTCTTCCAAGGCTGCACAATTATTACGCACTACCGTAACAACTGTAATAAGTGGTTGATTTATGAACTCTCCGGCAATCATTTTAAGTTAATGAACTGTTTTAGCAATAAAGAAAAAATTGTATAAAATTGATTTTTGCCTACCGTTGCAACTAATATATTTTGTAATGTTTAATGTAATGACATACATTCATCAATCAATTAAATTTCAATCATTTAATGTTTTTACCTTTAACTTGATAAATGAAGATAAAACCAAAGGTAATGTCCACATTAATTCAGCAAATGGAGAAAACTGTATAGAAAATACTGCTCCAGCGCAAATTAAACACTGTCTCACTATAGTCAAATCAGTTTTCTGTGATAAAAATTTTCTATGAAAGATTCCACCTAGAAGACCTACTATAAAACAAACTATTAATGTCCCAAAACGACCAAAATCAACTATAAAATTAGTGATAAATGTACCCCAGGTATGCGATGAGAATTTGCCTTTCCCTTCAACTGCTTTTTCAACTTCCAGCCAACTTAAATCTCCCTGATTACCAAATAGCCATTGCAACCGCCTTTCAATATAACTTAGCTGTGACAGACCATAAAGTACATGATAATCATAATGTTTATAAATAACATCCAATCGCACCAATTCATGCGAATAATAAAACAATGATTCTATATATATATCCGAGAATACTCCGGCTTTGTGAACCAAATTAAGAGTTTTATCTGAAACTTTTGCATTAAATTCCGCCTCAAGCATAGCAATTTTATTATCAATTATAAATATTTGTGACCGGGTGAATGAAATAAACAGAAAATAAGCTACAAAAATGATAGAAATAACTATTATACCCCAGGCCTTGATGCTCTTTTGATCAGACGAATCATCAACTTTCTTATATTCATGCTTCTGCTTTATTGTCCACATATATAATATAAAGGAAGAAATCAAAATTAATAATACCGCTTGTCTCCCGGCTTGGGCAATTCCACCAGAAACATAAGCCACTACTGCAAGATATGATAAAAAAGGAATTTTAATCTGATGAATTCTATAATGGTACAGGCTTGTAAGCCAAACAATGACACCCATACTTGAGAGTGCATTTCCCAATACACCAATTAGAGATATACTATACTCTTCAATGCGTAGCCCAAAAATGACGGTATTTAATCGGAATAAATCAAAAAGAAACAGCACAGATCCAAATATCGAAAAGATACCAAGCTTTTGTATAGATATTTGAAATGTAGGACTATTCTTAGATTTAATTTTCGATCCAAAATATTCTCCTGCAAATATTAGGAAAACACAAACAAGCAAATAAGGCAGGACACTATATACATTACCTGCGTGATATTTAATACCCGAAAACAAGTGTGTTATAACAAGAAATGCATAAGCAAACAAGACCCAAAAAGACATTCGCAAAATGTCAGCCTGTTTGATTCTTTTCAGACAATAAATAAAGACAACAAGAAACAGAGTTAATATTACTAAATACATTTTTAGCTATTCATTAATCCCAATGATTCAATTATTAGCAAATAAAGATTCATATCGAATCCGATTAAAAACATCGAGGCCACCACCTTTTGTTGCATTCAAAATCTCAATACCATTTAGTTCCGCATATTTTCTAATATACTTAAAAATTGTAAATGTTTTTGCATAATCATAAAGCATATATTCATTATCATGTTTACTACTATCCCGTAACATTGTTGTCATCTCATTTGCAGAATATTTATAAGCATGAAAGTCTTTGTCAATTGTTTTTTCACCATCATCTTTCGCCACAAATGTTAAGAATAAGGAAGTCATATCGCAACCTATTAGGTATATCTTTTTAAAGCCCATATACATAGCTGCATATATCGCAGTTTGAATTACATTCTGTGATGTTGGCATATTTTTGTGCAGGCATATTTTTGACATGGAGACATTGACATTCTTATGCTGAAATAAATACCTCAAATTCAATATATTTTCAATTCCATATTTTCTAAATGACTCTTTACCTTCATATAATGTGAAACAAACAGGTTTCTTAGTGGAGGAATTAATCTGCTTTAATAATTCGATGGTTGCTAAATCTTCCTGATTATCTTTAAGGTTAAAATAAGCAGGATCAATGATAACATGAAAATCTGAATTTAGTTTACCAAAAACGCCACTATCAAGCATCATATTATTTACGGTAAAAACATATTCATTAAATAAATAGTCTAAATTTTGGTTTCGCAATGATGGCCCGTTCCCCACAATAAAACACCTTTCATTTGTATATAAATTTTCCAATTCCATATTTTGTTTAAATATTTGTCTGAACGATTTATCAGAGATAAGATTAAACCAGAAAACAACATTCCATCTGAAATTAGAAATTCGGTCGATTGCTTTGATAATTCTTTCTCTCATTGTCTTAATAATAATTATAAATACTTCATTTGAAAGCAAACCAAGGCATTTTATACACTCTAGCTGACAAAATCCAGGTTAAAATAAAATAAATCAGGAAAGTAAAACAATATGACATGGAAGCTCCTACTGCTCCAAAATGTTTTATTAAGTAATAAGTAATTGGTATTTTTAACAACCCCATAAATATTGTAACCATGGCCTGCAAATATGTTTTCCGTGCATATGTAATATAATTGGTAACCATGTAATACATACCCTGAAAAACAAATCCGAATATGATATATCCAGCATAATCATTCACACTAATAAAAGTTTTCCCCACAAAAACATTCACAATAATGGGAAAAACAGCTAATAATAGCACGGCCCCAAATGCTAATGCCAAAAAGTAAAGGTAGGTGAATTTTACTATTCTGGCTTTTTGTCCGGGATCATTCTCCTGCAATTTTTTATATAGCCAGGGGACATAAGCATTATTAAAAGAAATAGTAATGAGACCAACTACAGCACCTAGTTGATATGCAACAGTATAATTTCCTGTTTGGTCCAGACCAATAAGGTTGGTAAGAAAAAATCTATCTATCGCTGTGAATAGCATTCCGCCTATGGCATGAGGGATAAGAGGAATTCCAAAGGACAATGCATGTTTTGCGTAAGCAAAGTTAATTTTGAATTTAACTTTCTGTTGTTTAAACAATATGAAAAAGGCAATTACCCCAAACAATAGAACAGAAATAATTTGTGCATTTAATCGCCCGTCCCAGGTTTTGCCAAATCCAACTACAAATATTACCGTAAGAGATATATTAAAAATTGATTGGGCGATTTGGAAGATGCCATATTTGATTGGTTTAATATTTACCTGATAGATTACCAGAATTACAGTTATAAAGAACTGAAATAAAGTTACTATCAAAATATAATTTATATAACCGGGGGGTATCTCAGTGATTTTTTTGATAAAATTAAAGCCGAGATAAAAGAAAGCAGTGGCTAACAGGTAGCCAATGAACACTAAAATAAAGCAGTTGCCAATATAGACAGCAAAATTATCATCGTCCTTGTCGTAAAACTTCCTGGTTATTGAACCTTCAAGGTTCATACCTATAATAGGAAATGCTACGGTTATTGCCAATTGGAACATGGCAACTATTCCATAATCGGCTGGTGTAAGTCTCCTTGTCAGTACTGGTAACAGTAACAGTGGGATGGCTGCATTCACAAAACTCGCAATAGTATATATGCTTGATGAGCGAATTAGTGAGGATGAAGAAATAATCTGGATGATTTTTTTAAATCGACTCATAGGGCAGACAATACTTTGAATCTACTTTTTCAAGTATAGTGGGTTCGTGATTCTATAATGCTTCTATACATCCATAATTTTCGCGTATTTTCAAATGTCTATGAATACTAAATCCATTTTTGCTAACTCCCAAAGGATCAAAGTACCGGGCAACATAAATTCTATCACCATTTGAATCAAAATCCTTACACCATACATAATCATTAGGCCATAAAAAGTTTTTAGAATGGAAATAATAAGCAAAAAATGCGTAGGCACATAACAAAGCAGAAGGAAGTGAATTTTGAGATAAGTTTTCCTGAATTTCCACACTTTTACCTCTTGTTGTATCTATGAGTTCTCGTCTTAAAAGATACCATCTAAAACCAATTGAGCAGAAATTAGCAAAAGATTCATTTAAATACCAATCTTGATTGTAAAAACATGGTTCATTTATTTCAGGATCTATTCCTAAAATTGATCTCATACTAACTAAAGTCAAGGGATTACCTTCTAAATTCTCAGGAACTCCTAAAAGTAAAATAAAATCATGGCATGAACTTTTTAATATATCAACATCGTAAGGTATTAAAGGAATATCGAGTTTAAATTTATGAGGATCAGCAATTCCTATTTTCTTTGCTACTAATGATAATTCATCAGGCCCAAGAAAATTAATACCCATAATCTCTTTGGCATTTATTATATCTGATCTTCTTTCCATTTTTGATAATCAATAGCTTCTTCAAATGATGCTAAATGTCCGGATTTTGAATATTTTTCAATTTTGTCAAATTCATTCACTAATCTGTCAATACGTTTGCCCCATGGATTATCAGTGAACCATGGCAGATTTCTTACGGGTGAATTGTATATAATAATGCCAGTCTTTTTATCAATTACCTCTCTCAAAAAAGTCAAATAAGCCCTGTATTGATGTTCATGTGTGGCTACTAAAATCAATCGTTTCCAATTACTCCTTAGCGCAATCTTTACAACTTCAACTGCCTGTTCTCTTGTATTTAATGACTTATCTTCATGAAGAATATCTGACTTTAAAATACCTTGAATTAAAATATTTGGTAAAATATCAGAAAACGGAAAGCTCCCATACTCATAATTAGTAATACCCCCACTAAAAATAATTTTTGGTGCCCACCCTTGTTTATATAGGTTTACTGCTTTCGCATAACGATTAAAACCATCACCTTCCAGTAGCACTATTGCATCTGACTTCTTAATTCCATCATTATCTACTAATGCTATTAGTTTTTCTCTTGATGTCATATTAAAAATCTTCCCAAAAGATTGGTTGTCCTTGTTTTACATCATTTTTCAAGGATTTACCAATGATTATACTCTTAAATTTCGGAGGAATTCCAAGGGCAGGTCTCAAGACATCAACATCAGATGATTTTACTGTTTGACCCTTTTTTAAGTCCTTTGCTGCATATAAACAACGCTTTTGAACAAATACAGTTTCTTCTTCTTCTGCAACAACTTCTTTTCTACTTGAACCCAAAGCTCGTTCAATTTCACGAACATAATCAACCATAAGTTTGAATTCTTCAGGATTCATTGAATGTGGATGATCGGGGCCTTTATCATTCTTATTTAGAGTGAAATGCTTTTCAATTACGCATCCGCCCAAAACCACTGAAGCGAGCGCAACTACAGGACCAGGTGAATGGTCAGAATATCCTGTAAGAATATCAAATGCTGATTGATATGTCTTGAGTACATTAACATTCGCACTTTCAATTTTTGATGGATAGTTTGTTATACATTGCATTAATACCACCTCTCTATTTCCGGTGGCCTCAATAGTTCGAACTGCCTCATCTATTTCAGACATAGTTGCATCACCTGTTGCAAGTATTATAGGTTTTCCCTTCCTTCCGATATAGTCTAGCATCTCAAGCCAATTAATATCACCAGATCCAATTTTAATAAAGGGAACATCTAGCTTAACACATAAATCCACAGCCTCAAAGTCATAAGGTGATGTAGAAAAGTCAATACCCACCTTATTACAATAATCAGCTATTTCCTGATGCCATTCATGAGGGAATTCGGCATCTTTAAAAACTTCACTAATAGAACGGCCCCACGACCCATGTATACCTTTCAATTTCATACGGGAAAAACCACCTTCAGAAACAATCTTATTTGTACTAAAAGTTTGAAATTTAGCACAATCTGCACCTGCTTCTTTTGCTGCATCAATTAATCGCTTTGCTTTATCAATACTTTTATCAAAATTGGCCCCGATCTCAGCAATTAGATACACTGGGTGGTTCTGACCGATAAAACGTGTACCTATTTTAATTTCTTTAGAAAATGTTTTCATAACACTAAAACAATTTGCTAGTTTTATATAAAATCTCCGCTTGATGCTCTGCTTCGCTTAAATCCCAGTAATTCGTTTTAATTTGTATCATCCTTGGCTGCAAGTATTCTGCCACAGGACATAATCCCATCTTGTACCATTGCCAAACACCGGGTAACTTTTGGACTTCATTTTGAAATAATGGTTCGAAATATGATAATTTCCAAGCAGCATAATAACTATCTCCCCCGTTTTTTTGAAATAAATCTCTAAACCTATACCAATCTACTTCAGGTTTCTTAGAATTAAGCACTATGCTGTATGACCAATATGAGTTTATATAGCCCTCAGGTTGGTCTTGTCTTGTAATCAGATCACATCCGGAAATGGCATGATCAAAAATACTAGCTACCTTAATACGCTGTTTAACTAATTCATCAGATCTTTCTAATTGACCTAATGCTGCAGCAGCCTGTAACTCAGACATTCTGTAGTTGAAACCTAATGAAATATGGCGATCATAATTTGGACTTTGTATATCATTTTTGCTTATTTTTCCTTGTTTAGCGCTTACTCCAGCGTATCCAAGACAGTTAAATCTTCGTGCTGCATCGGCAAGTTTCTCGTCATTGCAAATCAACATTCCTCCTTCACCTGAAGTTATATGTTTACTAGCTTGAAAGCTAAAACTAGAAAAATGCCCAAACTCACCAACATATTTATTTTTATATTTGGATAGAAATGCTTCCGCATTATCCTCTATTAAAAATAAATTGTACTTCTTGCACAAATTAATAATTTCATCATAATCAGGTGAAAGACCATAAAGTGCTACTGCTAGAACTGCTTTTGTTTTTGGGGTTATTACTTTTTCAATAGAGGTGGGATCAATATTAAAAGTAGCCCTATTTACATCCGCATATACTGGAACTGAACCATTTTGCAAAACAGCTAAAGATGGACTACTCATTGTTAATGGCGGCACTATTACTTCATCACCTCTACCAACTCCCAGTGTAGCAAGCGCAGTATGCAATGTAGCTGTTCCATTAGAATGCCCAATTGCATATTGTGCATTAAATCTTTTGGCAAAATCTTTCTCCAATTTATTATTAAAAAAACTGTTTTTTGAGGTTGAAAATCCATTATTAATCACCTCCAAAACATATTTTCTTTCAAGTTCAGTAAATCTTTCCATTACTATAATTTTTATACATATAGCTTCTTGGTACCTCAGAATTAATTCTAGCTATTTCAGGATTTTTCTTTAAAAAAGCTAATATATCATCCATTAAAAATACACTGTTTTCTTTATATAAAGAATCATAAATTTTAGCGACCATTGTATAATCATCTTCAGTATCTACAGTCCACCTTAAAAATGAGATATTTCTACTATTTTCAAAATTCCTTTGTCGAAAATTATCGGGGTGTTTGTAAAAATACTGCGTAACATGTTCTTTATCAAATTCTTCTGTTGCATTTTTATATGCTTCTTCTAATGCTTTGAAAGTAAACACTTCGGTATCTAAACCTTCTGGAAAAGTAGGCGGATTATTATTAAATACAAAATCAAGATCCTCAGTTTCCATAATTCCTATTGCCCTATCAATAATTGTTGCATCTTTAAAAGGATCGTCAGCCGTTATTCTAACTATTATTCTAGCTTGAGTAAAAACGGCGGCTTTATAAAAACGTTCAAGTACATTTTCTTCACTTCCCCGGTAATACTCAATTAGATTGTCAATAGCCCATTGGGCTAATGTATCATCATTTTTATTCAGAGTCGTGGCTATTAGAATTTTATTAATTTTTCTAGAGTATTTTAACCTTTCGACTACATGCCATATAAATGGTTTCCCAACTAAAGGTGCAAATACTTTATTCAAAAAACGTGTCGAACCTACTCTAGCCTGAATTATAGCAACAATCATTGAACTAAATTAAAAACCTTTACTAACATACTTTTTTATCTTTTCTTGTAATGTTTCTACGGTTTCCCATTCCGAATTGGTGCCAGAATTATAGGTAAATCCGGCAGGAACTTCCCAACCTTTATAATATTTTAAATACTTTTCCTTTTCGATATTTGATGGTAAAATAGCATAATACTTATCAAATTCAATGGTATTATAGGAATCACTTACTGTGATCATTTCTTCATGTAATTTTTCACCCGGCCGAATCCCGATATTGATCATTTTTGCATTTGGCGCAATTGCCTTAGCAACAGTCTCAATCTTGTAAGAAGGAATCTTTGGAACAAATATCTCTTTTCCCAAAGCATTCTCAATAACCCACAAAACCATTTCCACTCCTTCCTGAAGAGAAATATTAAAACGGGTCATTTCAGGATGTGTAATTGGAATCACTCCTGTCTTTGCCTTCTCAATAAAAAATGGAATAACTGATCCCCTAGATCCCATAACATTTCCATATCTCACACAAGAAAATCTAAGATCGCGTTTCCCTTTAATATTATTGGCAGCTATAAAAAGCTTATCAGAAACCAATTTGGTAGCACCATATAAATTAATAGGAGCTGCAGCTTTATCAGTTGATAATGCAACCACAATTTTAACATCAGTAGCTAAAGCTGCATCTATAACATTTTGGGCACCACCAATATTTGTTTTTATACATTCATCAGGATTATACTCTGCTGTTGGTACTTGTTTAAGAGCTGCAGCATGAATAATAACATCAATTCCTTCGCATGCGCGTTTAAATCGTTCACCATCCCTAACGTCACCGATAAAAAATCTTACATTAGGATATTCATGCTCTGGATAACTTTGAGCCATCTCGAACTGCTTAAGCTCATCTCTTGAATAAATAACAATACGTCCAACTTCAGGATAATTTTCAAGAATTGTTTTAGCGAACTCTTTACCAAATGAACCTGTTCCACCTGTAATTAAAATCGATTTAAAATTTAACATTTTTAAATAGTTTATTTCTTTTCTCGCTTATGAAAATTATTAGTACCCCAATAAAAAAGCCTACAACCAACGAGTTTAATAAAGTTAAAGTGGTTTTAGGCTTGTATTTATGTAATGGAATAATAGCGGGACTCAGCACCTTAAATACCGGAGTATTCTCCTGAACCTTCATTTTAGATTGCTCAAGTTGCTGACTCAACGTATTATAAACATTATATGCAAGATTAAACTCACTTTGAAGACGTTCTTCAATAGTTTTTGCCGATGCCAAGACCATATTGGTATGTTGATCACGAAATTGCGCAAGCCTTTGTGCTGCATTAATATATCGAATTTCAGCTTCTGAATGCCTCTTAATTACAAAATCAAGGTCGGTTTTTGCCTTTTGCGTTCTATAATCAATAATGTATTCCTGCAAATTTTGCACTACAATATTGTTTAATTGAGCAGCAACAAAAGGATCATGCATTTCAACTGATACTGTTAATAAATTACTGAGTTTGCTTTTCCCTTTGTATGCTTCAATAAAATTAGACAAAGCCTTTATCATATCATGCTTTTCCTCAGAGAGGAAATAATAACCATTCATAATAAGATCAGAGGAATCTTTTACGTTTTCTTTATCACCACCAAATAAACCAAAAAACCTGCCAATGATTGAAGGTTTTGATTGTTCTTCCAAGTAGTCTGTTACTGTAATTAAAGTATCACTCTTTGATAAAGCAATTTTTTCATTCAAAAGCTCAATAATAAACGGTGTATAATTAACAATGTCAGGGTAAAGTTCAGGAGTTAATGCATCTTCGCCTGCCATGCCAGAGCTCAGATTAAGCCCAGCCAAGCCTCCAAATTGCTGTAACAACCCACTCATATTACTCATGTTGGAATTGGATTCAATTAAAAGTGTGATTTCTGATTTGTACACCTTCGGACTAAAAATAACCAGAAGCAGACCAAATAAGAAAAATAGGGCCATTGTTTTATAAATGGTTGTACGTTTATCCCAGATCCTATGGAAAACCTCCATCAGGTCAATTTCATCTGCCTTGTCGGTTTTGGCCTTGATTACTTCTTCTGACACTTTCCTGAATTTAAGATTAACAACATTAAAAGATATGTTCTACTTTACAGTATTCAATAAGGTCACTACTATTAATGCCATAGAGGTCAATGCCGATCCAAGTGCTACAATTTCTCCGGGTGACATAGTGCGTCTATCTTTGAATGGCACCACAATTTCAGCACCAGGGCCGGGCTTTGGATAGTTTTTAA
>CAZAST010000044.1:0-13659 GCA_964487805.1 uncultured Syntrophaceae bacterium | reverse complement strand
CGCCTGGCGAACGGGATCCTGGAGATGCAGAAAAGCTACTCCCTGTGCGGGGAGGGCAAGATCACCCCGGGGGTGAAATTCTCCGCTCTCTATACCTTCGACGGCCTCAGGAGGGTGCAGGTCGACCGGGTGGAAGCGGGGGACATCATCGCGGTTGCCGGCGTGGAAGGGCTCACCATCGGCGACACCATCTCCTCCCTGGAGGAACCGGTCCCGCTGCCCCGGATCTATATCGATGAGCCGACCGTCTCCATGGTCTTTTACGTCAACAACAGTCCCACCGCGGGAACCGACGGCAAGTACCTGACTTCCCGTCATCTGAAGGAGCGTCTGGAGAAGGAGACCCTCCGCAACGTCGCCCTGAAGATCAGGCATCTTGAACGCAAGGACATGTTCGAGGTGCGCGGCCGCGGCGAGCTGCAGATGGCCGTTCTGATAGAGACCATGCGCCGGGAAGGCTACGAATTCATGGTATCCAAACCGCAGGTGATTACCCGGGAGGAGAAGGGGCGAGTCCTCGAACCGACGGAACGTCTCCTGATAGACATTCCGGAGGAGTTTATCGGCACCGTCACGGAGGCGCTCTCCCGGCGCAAGGGACGCATGACGAATCTCATCAACAAGGGAAGCGGCCGGACCAAGCTCGAATTTGTCATTCCGTCGCGCGGGCTCATCGGCTTCCGGAACCACTTCCTCACCGACACCAAAGGGGCCGGAGTCATGAACACGATCTTCGAGGGGTACGAGCCCTGGTTCGGCCCGATACCCCAGCGGGCGAACGGGGCGCTGGTCGCCGACCGTGCGGGGAGGGTCACCCCCTACGCGAGCCTCGCTATGGAAGATAGAGGCGAACTCTTCGTCGAGATCGGAACCGAGGTCTACGGGGGAATGATTCTCGGAGAACGGAACCGCCCCGGGGACTTGAACGTCAATATCACCAAGGAGAAACATCTGACGAACATGCGCAGCGCCACGTCGGATGCCACCGTCACCCTCCGCCCGCCGCGAAGGCTGTCGCTCGACCAGTCGATCGAGTTCATCGCGGAGGACGAACTGATCGAGGTGACGCCGAAGACCATCCGGCTTCGGAAGATGGATATGACGCAAAGCGGGCGGCGCGTGAACAAGTAGGAGCCGCTTTCCCGGACATGGCCGCCTGATTGTGTCAAGAAAAGAGGGGAGGGAAAAGAAGCATGAAGGCGATGGTCTTGAAAAAGATATCCGGTTTTCAGGAAACACAGACGCCCCTGGAGATGGTCGATCTTCCCGATCCCGTTCCGGGGGAGGGGGAGATCCTGATTCAGGTCTCCACCTGCGGCGTCTGCCACACGGAGTTGGACGAGATCGAAGGGAGAACGCCCCCGCCTGAGTTTCCCGTCGTTTTGGGGCATGAGGTCGTGGGGAGAGTCGCCGGAGCCGGGAAGGGCTCGACGCGCTTTCGCGCGGGCGACCGGGTCGGCGTCGGGTGGATCTATTCCGCCTGCGGAACGTGTGGGTACTGTCTTTCGGGAAATGAAAATCTCTGTGAGCAGTTCCGCGCCACGGGGAGGGACGCGAACGGCGGGTACGCCGAGCGCATGACCGTTCCGGAAGCATTTGCCTACCCCATCCCCGATCTCTTCACCGACGCGGAGGCCGCACCGCTCATGTGCGCCGGGGCCATCGGCTATCGTTCGCTGCGCTTGGCAGATATGGAGGACGGGCGGAACCTCGGGCTGACGGGTTTCGGAGCCTCCGCCCACCTGGTCCTCACCATGGCGCGCCATCTCTATCCGCACTCGTCCGTATTCGTCTTCGCCCGGAGCGAGCGGGAACGGGAATTCGCCCGGGAACTGGGTGCCGTCTGGGCGGGGGGAACGGAGGACCGGTCTCCCGAGAGGCTCCGCAGCATCATCGACACCACTCCGGCCTGGAAGCCGGTTGTGGAAGCGCTGAAGAATCTGGAACCCGGCGGCCGTCTGGTCATCAACGCTATCCGGAAAGAGGATGCCGACAGGGACTCCCTCCTGAAGATCGACTACCCCACTCACCTGTGGCAGGAAAAGGAGATCAAGAGCGTTGCCAACGTGGCCCGCAGGGATATCCGCGAATTTCTCGATCTGGCCGCCGGGATTCCCCTGCGGCCCCACGTCCAGGAATTCCCCCTGGAAGAGGCCAACCGGGCCCTGTGTGAACTGAAGGAGGGAAAGATCAGGGGAGGGAAGGTCCTGAGGATCGGGTAAAAGCGCCTCTGTCGGAGGATTACTCGATTTGCATGAGGGAGTTCCACCGTTCGAGTTCCGTCGCGACCGGCAGGTCCTTTTGTTCAAGGAAGGCGATGATTGAGGGCTCGTTGAACCGGAGGTAGGGATTCATGGTGCGCTCTTCCTTCATGGTCGAACAGACGTGCGCCGGGTCGTACCGTTCCAGAAACCGGTCGATTGCCCTGTTTTCAGGCTCGAGATAGCGGGCGAAGAGCAGCGAATCGCGCACGTAATCATGCCCGGCGTAGATGATCGTGTCATCGGGGAGGGCGATCAGTTTCTTGATGGAACGGTAAAAAGCCTCCAGATTACCGGAAAAACAGTTCCCGATGGTGCCGTTAAAGAGGGTGTCGCCAGTTATGATCGCTGTGTCCGTCCGGAAACAGATCGAGTCCTCCGTATGGCCGGGCGTATGAAACACCTCGATTGTCTCGCCGTCCAGTTCAAGCCTGTTTCCCTCGCGCAGAGTCCGGCTGTCGACGAATGCCGCTCCGGTGCGGGCGACCAGATCGCTGTTGCCGCAGGTATGATCCATATGACCGTGGGTATTGGTGACGTGTGTCAGTGTAAGCCCCTGTGATTCGATGAAAGCGCACATTTCCTCCACGGCTCCGCCGTCTACAGCCAGCGCGGACCCCTCCGTATAAAGGAGATATCCCATGTTGTCCGCTCCATATCGAAACTGTCTAATACGCATAACTACCTCTTTCCTCAGACCCCCAGCCACTTTTTCATAGGCGGCAAATTTCCCGATTCCCATTCAGACGAGAGGCGCTTTTCCAGGAAGAGGGTGAAAAGGATCTCCATCGTTTTCATCGCCACCTCCACGAGGGCAATCCTTTCAAGGATTTTTCCCTCCCGGTCGTCATCATCCGGGTCCGTCGGGACCGGCAGTTTGAGGGACTGGAAGGAAAAGGTGTCGGCCTTGAAGGTGAATTCAAAGCGGTCATTTCCGGCACCGAGCTGGATGCGCGCCTCGGTTACCTTCTTTCCCTTGCGCAGGGCAGACTTTCCTTCCTCCAGGTCGGCGTGGAGCCCCCTGCAGGCCACCGTCTCGGCGTACTCTCCCTCCCCCGATTCGAGAACAATTTTCTGGAGGAAGATCACCTCCACGTCCCCTGTACCGGGAATCATGACGCTTCCGCCCCGCTCTTCGCTCTTGAACCAAAGCCACGTGAGGAATTCCCTCCCCGGATGGGTGATTCCTTCGGGGAGCGCGCCGGGATCCCAGGGGATAAAGGGGGAAAGGGACAGGTTGAAGGACCGTTTGAACAGGTCCTTGAACTCTTCGTTCACCTTTTCCGCGAGGGAGCCGAAGAGCACCCACTTGTCCGAAACCGACCAGCATACCTCGTGAAACGAAGGAACCGGCTGCGCCCTGCTCAGGAGACCCAGTTTAACGGTCTCCCGTATATCCTCCCGCTGCGCCTTGTAGAGCTTCTTGAGGCCCTTTTCTTCCCGGAATTCCTTTTCCGCCTTGAGCACCCGCAGCTTCAGGAGAGCCGGCGGGACGGCCCGGCGGTCGATGCGAAGCGAAAAAACGCAATAGTCGCCCAGCGAGTAGTTCGCGTATTCGAAATCGGTATCCAGCACATTGTCAAGGCTCGTCCACCCCAGAGCCTTCTCGTCCGTCCCGGCCGTGAGCTCCCTGAAGGCGAAGAGCTTGATCTGCCGGTCCATGACATCAGCGAGATTGCCCGGCACGTCTCCGGCGACACGATAGCGCGTGAAGGTAAGCGTTCCCTTTGATACTCCCATAACAGACTCCTTCCTGATAACCGGCCCTGAGCGGTGGATGTTTTCTCGCAATACGCTATACGACGGGGGACTATATAATCTTCAATGACAGTTCTCTGAGCTGGTCGATGCTGACCTCCGAGGGGGCATCGCTCATGAGACAGGCTGCCTTCAGCGTTTTCGGGAAGGCAATGACATCACGTATCGATTCCGCACCCGCCATGATCATGATCAGGCGGTCGAGGCCGAAGGCGATTCCACCGTGAGGCGGCGTCCCGTACTGCAAGGCCTCCAGAAAGAATCCGAACTTTGTTTGTACCTCATCCTCTTTCAGGCCGAGGGCCTTAAAGATCATGGACTGGACGTCGGGTTTGTGGATACGGATGCTCCCCCCGCCGATTTCGGAGCCGTTCAGGACGAGATCATAAGCCCTGGCTCTGACCCTGCCCCGGTCGGTCTCGATGAGGGGAATGTCTTCGGCTACCGGTGAGGTAAAGGGATGGTGCGTCGCCATATACCGCCCCTCCGTCTCGCTGTACTCGAACAGGGGAAATTCGGTGATCCAGGTGAAGGCGAGGGTATCCGGATCGATCAGCCCCAGCTTTTCAGCCAGGCGCACCCTCAGGGCACCGAGGGAGGCGCTGACGACGCTCGGGGCATCGGCGACAAAAAGGATCAGGGCTCCCGGCCGGGCTCCCGTCTTTTCATGGACGCGCCGCATCATGTCCTGATCAAAAAACTTGGCGAGCGATCCGGTCCATCCGTTATCCCCCACGCGTACCCACGCGACCCCTTTCGCCCCGTAGGGGCTGACGAACTCTCCGAGGGCGTCAAGCTCTTTGCGCGAAAAGGCCGAACCGTCCGGGAGGGTCAGGGCCTTGATAACGCCGCCGGTCCGCGCCGTTTCCGAGAAGACGCGAAACTCGGATTTTCCCGCTATATCCGTCAGGTCGGTGATCTCAAGGGCGAAACGCGTGTCGGGGTTGTCCCGTCCGTACCGCTCGATCGCCTCCCGATAGGTCAGACGGGGGAAGGGGGGGGCGAGGGTGCGGCCGAGACAGGCCTCGAAGATATGCGACATCATCCTCTCGATGACGCCTATGATGTCGTCCTCAGAGATAAAGGACATTTCCATGTCTATCTGGGTGAACTCGGGCTGCCGGTCCGCCCGGAGATCCTCGTCGCGGAAGCATTTGACGATCTGGTAATACTTGTCAAAGCCCGAGACCATGAGGAGCTGTTTGAAGAGCTGGGGAGACTGGGGGAGGGCGTAGAAATGACCCGGTGTGACCCTGCTCGGGACGAGGTAATCGCGCGCCCCTTCAGGCGTGCTTTTGGTCAGGAACGGGGTTTCGATCTCGATAAATCCCTCCCGCTGCAGGAACGCCCGCGTTTCGGCGGCGACCCTGCTCCTCAGCATGATGTTCTGCTGAAGGTCCCTGCGTCTCAGATCGAGATAGCGGTACTTGAGAAGGAGGTTTTCAGACACCTCCGTCTCCCCGTCAAGGACGAAGGGGGTGGTGTTCGCTTCGTTCAGGATCTCCAGCTCCTCGGCGATCACCTCAACTTCACCGGTACTGAGGGAAGAATTCACCATGTCGGCGGGACGCCGGCTCACCCGTCCCCTGACGGCCAGGACGAATTCGCTCCGTATGGTGTGCGCCAGCGCGTGCGCCTCAGATCCTTTCTCCGGATCGAAGACGACCTGAACGGTTCCTTCCCGATCCCGGAGGTCGATAAAGATCAACCCCCCGAGGTCTCTGCGCCGGTGGACCCACCCCATGAGGACGACCTCCGCCCCCGCGTGCTCCGCGCGGATGCTCCCGCAGTACTGTGTTCGTTTCTTTCCGGTTATGAATTCAGACAACGCGCGTGTCCTTTCTTTGTTCGTAAGATTTCATCCAACAACTGTCCCGGCGGACTTGTCAGCCGGTTACCCGGCGCAGGATGGTGCCGGCGTCACGAATATCGACGGGTTCCTGACTTCCGTCTCCCATGTTCCTGAGTTGGGCGGTTCCTTCCTCCATCTCCCGGTCGCCGATGATCAGCGCGTGGGAGCAGCCCAGTTTGTCCGCCCGTTTCATCTGGCTCTTGAGACTCTTCCCCGAAAAGTCCATCTCGGCCCTGATGCCGCTCCGTCTGAGGGTGTTGCAGAGATAAAAGGCGTGTTTCTGCGCCTCTTCTCCCAGGGCAGCCATGAAGACACAAGGTGAACCGGATTCCTCGTCCGTATCGGAGAGCATGGAGATGAGGCGGTCGAATCCGATGGCGAATCCGATCCCTGATATGGCCGGTCCTCCCAGCATCTGCACAAGCCCGTCATAGCGGCCTCCTCCCGTGACGGCGTTCTGGGCACCCAGGGACCGGGTGGTAATTTCGAAGGCGGTTCGGGTGTAGTAATCAAGACCCCGCACCATCTTTCGATTGATGACGAAGGGAACGTCCAGGATGCGGAGATATTCCATTACCTTTTCGAAATGCTCCCGGCATTCGTTACAGATGAAGTCAAGGATCACGGGGGCCTCGGATATGGTTTTCTGGCACGCCTCGTTTTTGCAGTCGAATATCCGCAGGGGGTTCGATTCGAGCCGCCTGCGGCAGTCGTCACACAGCCTGTCCTGTCTCTCTTTCAGAAAACAGACCGCCGTTTCCCGGAACGTCGGACGACAGATGTCGCACCCCAGAGAATTGATTTCCAGTGTCAGATTCTCCAATCCCACCTCACCCAGGAGGTACATGAGCATGGAGATGAGGTCCGCGTCGATGCGGGGGTCTTCCTGTCCCAGAAACTCTACATTGATCTGGTGAAACTGCCGGAACCGTCCCTTCTGCGGCCGCTCACGGCGGAACATGGGGCCGATGGTGAAGAGCTTCGCCACAGGATCTTTTTCGTAGAGATGGTGTTCTATGTAAGCGCGGATGACGGAGGCGGTCGCCTCGGGCCGCATGGTCAGATATTCATTCCCCCGGTCGAGGAAGGTATACATCTCCTTTTCGACGATATCCGTCGCTTCCCCGATCCCCCGCTTGAAGAGCTCCGTTTTTTCCAGGACAGGTATCCGTATCTCCTGGATGCCGAATTCAAAAAAAATCCTGCGGATCTTCTCCTCGACGCGCTGCCACTTCGGTGTTTCATCGGGCAGTATGTCACGGAATCCACGTACCGAAGTTATCTTTGCCATTGCGCGCGATCTCCCGTCAATTGAACGGGAAACCACTAGCATATATCGGGAGAAAAGGCAAAATGGAAAGGGGGGGTGGTCGATGTGGAAAAGTCAGGCACCCCGCGAACCGTCACCGGGGGCGCATGATTTCGAGCTTCTCACCGTCTGTTCTCACGATGACAGCGCCGTCCCTGTCCGTCCGCAAAACCCGCACCCCCGCGCGGGCGTACCGTTCCGGAACGGAGGGGTGGGGAAACCCGAAGGTATTGTCCCTGCCGCAGCTGATTACGGCGATCTCGGGCCGGACGGCGTCGATGAAAGACACTGTGCTGGAGGTATGCCCTCCGTGATGGGGCACCATGAGAACGTCGGCAGTCAGATCGTGTCCCGAGGCGACGAGCCTTTCCTCGGCAGGTTCCGATATATCGGCGGGGAGAAGAATGCTCCTTCTCCCGAGGGTTATCTTCATGACAAGCCCGTTGTTGTTATGGTCGGACGGTGCGAAAAAAAGACTTTCCCCCGAGGGGGATTGCTTGGGATTCAATATTGTGATGGATGTACCCCCCACGAGTCGCTCCGGAATGCCCGCTCCGACGACGCGGTGCGGGATTCTCTGCCCGCCGATGATTTTCCACAAACTGCGGCATGATTCGTTTTCCGACCCCTCGCCATTTGACCAGAATTCTCCCACCTCGAAATTCTCGGCCAGGAACGGGAGTCCTCCTGCGTGGTCCTGGTCGGGGTGGGTGAGGACCAGAATGTCGATCCTCTTGATCCTCTGGCGCCACAGATAGGGGCCGACCACGTACCGTCCCGTATCGAAGCCCCTGTCGTAGAAACCCCCGCCGTCCACCACCATGGTAGTGCCGCCGGGAAACCGGATCAATGTGGAACTCCCCTGACCAACATCGAGAAAGGTCACGTGCAGGTCTTGATCTGTGGCGGTGCTCAGGTTTGCCCAGACGGCATGGGCGACAAAGAAAAGGGCGATCATTCCCAGGCAGAGCGCCAGAACAGCCTTCTCTCTGTATCTGTATCGTTCCCTTAGTTTCTCGATTAAGGAGGAGGGGCGAACGGCAGTTTCTTTTTCATCTCCCGTTGATCTCCATCTGTTGATAAATCGAACTCCCGCGAGAATGCCGAGATAGTACAATACCATCTCAAGGAGTGTGGGGGTTGTCACGGGGAGACTCGCGAGGGGGAATGACGAGAGAAATTCAATGATGGACAAAACGGTCCCGATGAAAAAAGAAGCGATTGTGGCGAGGAATGATGCGACCGGGGCGAACGGGGCCGCCAGAATGAGCGCCATTCCCAGGGGGAGGACGGCGAATCCGATGACCGGAATAACGAACAGGTTGGAGATGAGGGAAATGGTTGATATCCGGTTGAAATAGAAGGCGATCAGGGGAGCGGTCCCGACAACGGCTGCGAAACTCACCACGATAAAGATCGCTACAGAATGGATTCTCCTCCTCACGGCACTTTCTCCCACCGCCTGAGGGATGAGGCTGTTCAGCGCCGGGGTGATCAGGATAATGGCGGCAACCGCCGTAAAAGAAAGTTGAAAGGACACATCAAAGAGTGACGGAGGGCTGAAGATCAGAATCAGGAACGCGGCGAAGGCAAGTATGTTCAGGAGATCACGCCCCCTCCCGGCAAGGAGGGCGACGAGGTAGCAGAGAATCATGATGGCGGCCCGGACAGTCGATATACGGAGGCCGGCGATAAAGGCGTACCCGATGACCGGTATGACGGCAAGCAGGGCCGATACCTTGAAGATGTTGAGTCGCAGAAGCAGGTATTCGGAAGACTTCATGAGCGCTGTGGCGATGAAGAGGGAGATGAAGGCGATGATTCCCACGTGGAGCCCCGATATGGCAAGGATGTGAGAAACTCCCGTCCGGTTGAAGTTCCCGATAATATCCTCGGGGATACTCTCCTTCTCTCCCAGTATCAGGGCCTGTAGCACATCTCCTGCGGGAGAGGGAACGGCCCCGCGTATACGTTTCCTGATGAGAGAACGGTATGTTTCAATCTCTGTTCTTAAAGAATTGCCGGCGTTCTCCCGGATGATCACGATATCCGAGGGCCTGCTTACATATCCGCGGAAGCGAATGCCCTGGTAGAGGAGGTGTTTCTTGTAATCGAAGCCACCCGGGTTGTCGAAGGAGCGGGGTTCTTTCAGTTTTGTGTGGACTCGGATGTAATTTCCGTATTTGAATACATTATTGCTATCTTTGACGGAAAGGAGTATCTTTTCTCTCACGGGAAGGACGGTTTCTTTTTGTACGATCCGTGCGGTATCGATAACGAGTATCGTCTTGTCGCCCCTCACACGGGGAGGTGTGCACACAACCCCCTCGACAGTGAGACGGCGGCCTTCGTCCGCGTGGACGGTTATGTCGTCCCTGCCGGACCAGGGATGAAGATACAGATTTATATTGAGTATGCCTAAGAGAAAGAGCGACAGGAGCATACAGACGCGGACACCCGTTCTCCGCCCCGTGGCAACCAGGAAGAGCAGAGTTCCAAGAGTTGCCAGGAGAACCGGAAGAACTACGCCGCCGGGTATGTGCACCAGATTTCCAGCGGTTATTCCCGCGATGAGGGCTGTGAGCAGGGAGATGACGGGCCTTCGCATAGATGCTGTTCACTTTTACGGTTGAAAAATTTATAAAGCGCTCCAATGACCACAAGCCCCCAGACGCCGAATGTTTTTATCCTGGAGGAAATTCCGTGAAAGACGACCGGCAGAAAGCACCTGGTCCCCGAGTGCAGCGGCTCACGCTCTTCAGGGTTGTCATAGCGTCGTTTTTGCTCCTAATTGCGGCCATTATTCAGTTCAGGATGTCCGAGTCTCTCCCCGCCGCGTCCATTCGTGCAACATATATCATAATAGTAATCACATATCTCCTCTCGATTGTGTATGTCTTTCTGTTAAAGTCAATACAGAATGTCGCCCCGAATGTGTATCTTCAGAGCAGTGTGGATATCCTGCTGATTACCGGCCTCGTCTATGCGACGGGGGGAATCACGAGCGTCTACTCCACCCTGTACCCACTTGTCATTATCTATTCCGTCCTCTTTCTGGGGAGGCGGGGGGGGCTGCTGATCGCGTCCGCCAGTTCCATTATGTACGGACTTCTGGTGGACCTTGAGTTTTACGGCCTGATCCACCCGCTGTCTGCGGAGGCATATCAGTCCGGTGCCGAGGCGGGGACCGTCTTCCTTCGGATTTGCGTTCATATCGCTTCCTTTTATATCGTGGCCCTCCTGGCGAGTTTTCTGGTGGAGATAGAAAGTCGGACCAAGACGCTTCTCTCGGAGAAGGAAAACGCCTTTGATCAGCTCGATATTCTCCATCAAAGCATCATTGAATCAGTCGGCTCCGGTATCATGACGGTGGATCTTGAAGGAAGGATAAAATCCTTTAACCGGGCGGCCGAGAAGATTACACGCATGCCGGCTTCCGAAGCGCTGGGGAAGAGTGTTGACTATATCCTCCCCGATTTTTCCCAGGTGCTGGTGAGGGTCATGAAGGAAGGCAAACCGTTCCCGACGCAACGGTTCGAGATGATGCTGCCCTCAGAGGAGAATGACATCATTCTTGGGTTTTCCATTTACCCGCTTCTCGACCCGGAGGGGAGCGGGTTTGGCAGTATATTCATATTCCAGGACCTGACATCCATCAAGGAGATGGAGCGGGAGATAGAAAAAAACAGGAAACTGGCGCTACTGGGTGAGATGTCGGCGGTTCTGGCCCACGAGATGAGAAGCCCCCTCGCGTCCATCAGCGGTTCCATACGATTGCTGATGGAAAGCCTCACGTTGGAAGGCTCGGATAGAAGACTGATGGAGGTCATCCTCAGGGGGAAGGATCAACTGGAAAATCTGGCCCGTGATTTCCTTGTCTTTGCCAGGCCTGATAACCGCAACCGATCCAGAGTTGCTGTTGGAGACATTATCCGTGAGGTCATTGAGTCCGTTCGTTTTTCCCCGGGATGGAATGAACATGTTGATATCATAACCGATCTCTGTGAGCGCAGTGATATTTACGGAAACATGACGGAGATACGACAGGCCCTGTGGAATCTGGTTCTGAACGCGTTCCAGGCGATGCCGGACGGGGGACGACTGGAGGTCAGAACCCGGCTGGTTATTGACAACCATGGCGCCGAGGTGCTTGAGATATCCATCAGCGATACCGGGTGCGGCATCGACGAGGAGCAGATGAACCGGGTCGGCGAACCATTCTATACAACGAGAGAGAAGGGAACGGGGTTGGGACTCGCGATCGTCAGCCGGATCGTGGAAAGCCACGGAGGCTCGTTCAGGATTGAGAGTGAACCGAACAAAAGAACAGTCTGTACGGTTGTTCTCCCTGTCAGTGAGCAAGCGAATGCGTAAGATTCTCATGGGGAGGTTTTGATGGCCGCAATTCTTATTGTCGATGATGACCAGGGGATGAGAGACTACCTCGAGATTATGCTCTCCCGGGAGGGGTATGACGTGAGCACCGCCCCCGGGGGAAAGGAGGCGCTCACCCTCTGCAAAAAACGTGCATTTGACTTGGTGATTACCGATCTGAAGATGGCGGGAATGGACGGGGTCGATCTGCTCAAAGCTCTGAAAGAAGTAACGCCGGAGACCATGACTATCCTGATTACGGGGTATGCCTCGGGAGAAACCGCTCTCGCCGCCATGAAGGAGGGAGCCTACGATTACCTCGAAAAGAATTTTGAACCGGAGGATCTGAAAGGTCTGATCAAAGACGCCCTGAACAAAAAGGGGGTCAGCGAGAAAGACGCTCAGTTCATGAAAGATGTGAAGAACTCGGTTTCCTTCGGAAGGATGACAGGGAAGAGCCCGGGGATGTTGAAGGTGTACGCCCTCATCAAAAAGATGGCGGATACCGCTGCCAATGTGCTCATCTTAGGAGAGAGCGGCACGGGAAAAGAACTGGTGGCACGGGCCATCCATGAAAACAGTTCCCGGAAGGATGGCCCCTTTGTCCCCATCAACTGTGGCGGCATACCGGAAAATCTCCTGGAAAGCGAACTCTTCGGATACATGAAAGGCTCCTTTACCGGCGCCTATGCCGATAAGGCGGGGCTCTTCGAGGTTGCCCACAAGGGGACCATATTCCTTGACGAGATCGGCGAACTCTCCCCCTTTCTGCAGGTCAAGATCCTCAGGGCTGTCCAGGACAAGACCTTCAGGAGAGTGGGAGGAGCCAGGGATATAAGCGTGGATGTGAGAATCATTTCAGCCACCAACAGAAACTTGGAAGAACGCGTCAAAAGTGGTGATTTTCGCGAGGATCTCTTTTACCGCCTCAATGTTATCCCCGTGGAGGTTCCTCCCCTGCGGGAACGGAAGGAGGATATCCCCCTGCTCGTCGATTATTTCATAGAGAAGTATGCCAGGGAATACAATAAGGAAATCAAGAAGATATCACCATATGCCCTGAATCTGCTCTCCCAGTATCCCTTCCCGGGAAATGTGAGGGAACTTGAGAATATTATCGAACGAAGCGTAGCGCTTGAAACCACCAATATTATCCTGCCGGAAAACCTTGAGATGGTCGCGCCCGGCAGAACGGCCTTTCCTCTGGGAGGGGATGTGGAATTGCCCGAGGAGGGAATCGACCTCAATGAAGAGGTCGCGCGATTTGAGCGGGAACTGATCAGAAAGGCACTCCGGAAAACGGGAGGGTCTAAAACAAAGGCGGCAAAGCTCCTTATAGTCAGCCTCGATTCCCTTCGCTACCGTTTGAATAAACTGGGAATTATGGAGAAGGAATAAGCGCCTGGGAAGGGGGGACGAAAAATAATGTGCCGATAACCTTCTCGGAGGTGTTCCCGTGAAAATTACCTATGGGCCGTGGAAATTAACCGGTTTTTTGTGTCGCGGTGTTCAGTTGCTGGGCTGGCGCGGGGAAAGGAAGCATTTTATAATAGTATCTCATATCAAAGTCTTGTTTAATTTTATGGATGTGTCGCATCGTCAGGAATCATGTTTGGCATGTTCGTTGCTGTCTTTCCAAGGCAAAGACAGCTATTGGAATGATCATACAATATTTAGAATAGGGAGGTAGAAATCATGTTAATGAAAATCAACAGAAAAAGGAATCAGAAGGGTTTCACATTGATCGAACTGATGATCGTCATCGCCATTATCGGCATCCTGGCGGCCATCGCCATCCCGCAGTTTTCGGAGTATCGGAAACGGGGCTATGTCGCTACATTAAACAGTGACGCTAAAAATGCCTTTACCGCTTCTGCCGCGTTGATCGCGGATAACCCCACGCTGGCGGGGATGGACCTTGCCGCCCTACAGGGTGCGGGTTATACCCCGTCGAATGGTGTGACCACCGCTGTTGCGTTTACGAGCACTGCTGCTTACACCATAACGTGCACTGGCGCTGCCGGATGGGGTCTTACCACCAACGTTGCCACCATTAACCAGGCTGGCACCTTGACTCCTGCGGCACCATAACGCATGGGTTAGGA
>CAZAST010000043.1:0-13700 GCA_964487805.1 uncultured Syntrophaceae bacterium | reverse complement strand
ACTTATGACGTGGATGAAAAGTTCTTCGAAGACTTCAAGAAATGACCACCCAACCTGTCGCTCCACTGGACCGCGAAAAACATGCGGCCAGTGAGCTTTGCGTACGGCCGCGCTGCGCGCGACCGTACGGCGAGTTGGCTTTCGCTCTCGCCCGATAGTCCGACCGCGCGCTGATTCGCGCGGCCGAACAAATCGTTCGAGCGCATTCGCTGGCAGCCTTGCCGAGCAAGCTCCGCAGCCTGCCGCCGAACCGCTCAACTCGCCGTTATGTCTGAGATAAAGGATTAAGAAATGCCAAAAGAGCAATTGTTAAGACATCTTTGTGATATATATAAAACTGAATCGAGTTATCAGTCCCAGAAAGAAGTGAGAACATGGGCAGCTATTGCAATTTTTGTCGGGATATCATCTCAGGTGGGGAAATATTCTAATGGCATAGAGGCTTTGACACATTCAATAATTTTGACTGCATTTGTCTTATTCCTGACTTTTGTTGTGATAATGTATATGCGGAAGCAGGTTAATTTTAGAGTATCTACAACGAACGTTGTTCATGCAACTCTAACATTAATTGATCTTATTATTTCGGGACAGAAGTCTATAACACCCGAAGATTGTGCTCCTGCTATTCAAACGCCTTGTTTCGAAAAGAATGAAAATGCAGATATTTGGCCTAAATGCTTAATGGAAAGCATCGTAAAACGAAAGCCATCCCAATACATCAATACACTAAAGAATGAACCTTTAGGTTACGCACTTATAATGGCAGCTATGATTTTTAGCCTTGTTTGCATTTGGACGCCTTCAAATGCTCAGTCAATAGATCATAAACCTGTCGCTAAATATGAACAGGCAGTTAAGGATATAGATAGCAAATGAAGATATAACCAGTCAATGCAATCGAATGCAAGACCGCAGCGGACTTTTTTGAGGAGATTGGGTTTTGGTTTGCAAATTATCTTTTTGCCATTGTTTGTCCTTTAGGTCTCGCATCGGAGACTTCTGCGTTATAGGAAATAATAATGGCAACATTCGACCTTAAACATAAAACCGAACAACAATTATTTGAAATAATAGGTTCTAATAATCCCGGTACTGATTTCCATGTCTCCGCAGTGATCGAACTTGAAAAGAGATTAGAAGACCGGAGCGACAAAAAACAATACAAGCGTGATTTCTGGACAAGAATAATTGCAGTAGCTGGGTTACTCATCGCTTTGGCCTCCCTCATTTGGAACATTGTAAAAGAAATATTAAAACATTGATGGCAGTTAAAAGTAATGTCAACAATACTATGTCGAGGTTTTTGAATTTGTTTGTCATAAATAAAAAACCTATAACCTTTCAATACAGCGAACTCGCTACGCTCCCCGCTGATTTCACCGTTATACTAAAATAGAAGAGCTAAAAACGAATTGACAAACGGGTGACATATGTGTACATAATATGATACACATATGGAGGGTATGATCATGAAATTCTTAAGCGTCCGAGATTTAAGAGGCAAATCTGCACAAATCTGGAAAGATCTTCCAGACGAAAGAGAGATGGTTGTTACCAGCAATGGTCGACCAGTAGCCATTCTTGCTGCTATAACCGAGGAGAATCTTGAGGAGTCGCTATCGGCATTTCGCAGGGCACGTGCCGTTGGGGCTGTTGTTTCTCTTCAGCGGAGATCTGTAGAGAAGGGAACGGACAAGATTTCGCTGAATGAAATCAATGCCGAAATTAAAGCTATACGTGAAAAGCGTGCTTAATGGACATTGTCATTGATACCAATGTTCTCGTTGCGGGTCTTTTATCGCCGTTCGGGGCTTGCGGCGAAATTGTACGCATGGTTTCAGCCGGCGAACTGACACTATCCTTTGATGCTCGGATTCTATCAGAATACACTGAGGTTCTGCGACGACCGAAGTTTGGATTTGAAGAAGATAAGATTGCTGCAGTTCTTGACTATATTGTGTATTGTGGCCGGGCTGTTGCACCTACACCTTTGATCCATTCACTTCCTGATCCTGATGATGATCCTTTCCTCGAAGTCACTCTCACGAGTCAAGCTGTATGTCTTGTTACAGGAAATCAAAAACATTTCCCTGCTGAACGATGCAAAGGCGCTAAAGTCATTTCACCCGGTGATTTTTTAATTTTCTTCAAAAACCAACAAGCAAAAGTGAAACGCATGACGAAGCGCTCAACCCAGACGCGCAAAAAACCGCACGCCGGTTAGCGTATTGTTATACGATACTTCCAACGGCAATCCACACTATTCCGCTTTGATCGAAATCATTTCTTTGCAGGTGTACGCAACAATAATCCTCCAGACTCTATCAAATCTGCACGACCTCCCATTACGAGCACAAAACCCACCTCTCTTTTTTCAGGAGCAGGGAGGATCGCGGGCGCTACCACGACTTTTTTGCCCGCCCCGCGTGACCCTCCCGCTGGGATAGGCCCTGAGCATTTCTTGACACAAGCACGCAGATGTTTTATTTTCGCGTATGAATTGAATATTTTAGGAAGATCGCTTCGGGAGACCTAGGCGGTGGACCAGACAGCGGGAACCGGTGCCACTAGAAAGGTTCCCCTGGTCAAAGAAGTTGCCGGGCAGGATCGATGAACCAGTAGTGTGAAGGGGTGTGCTCCATGAAAAAGGCCGTGCGTGTTGTTCTCTTAATTCTCCTGTTTGCCGCCGTCGGGGCCGCGTTCTATACCTTCGGCTTTCGCGAGGTGTCCTCCCCGGACCGCCTCATGGTTTCCGGCACGATCGAGATAACGGAAGTGCCGCTCTCTTTCAAGATTCCCGGGAGATTGGCTGAACGCCTGGTGGACGAAGGGGCCGACGTAAAACGGGGCCAGACGATCGCCCGCCTTGAACGGGTCGATCAGGAGCGGGTGGTGGCCCGTGAAGAAGCGCAGCTTGCCCAGGCCGAGGCCCAGCTCGCCGAACTCGAGACAGGAAGCCGCCCCCAGGAAATCGCCAATGTCCGCGCCGAACTGGAACAGGCCCAGGCGGCGGCCCGCGCGATCCGCACCGAGCTTCAGCAGGCGAAAGCTGACGATGAACGCTTCACGGAACTCTACGCGGCGGGCGCAACAACACAGCGGGAATTTGAGTTGTACCGGACGCGCCACAGGTCTGCCCAGGAGGCCGCAGCCGAGGCACAATCCCGGATCGACAGCGTCCGCGCCCGCCTCGATCTGGTGACGGAAGGCCCCCGCCGGGAAACGATCGACGCGGCGCGCGCGCGGGTGAATGTGGCTCGACAGAGTCTTGCTCTTGCCCGCCAGCAGTTGGAAGACACCGAACTCCGTGCCCCAATCGACGGGGTCGTCCTCAACAAATCCGCCGAGCCGGGGGCCTATCTCTCTCCCGGCATGCCGGTGGTTGTTATCGGAGACATGACCCGCCCCTGGCTCCGGGCCTACGTCAATGAACCTGATATCGGGCGGCTCCAGCTCAACCAGGAGGTGACCGTCGTCACGGACGCCTTCCCGGACGAGCGTTTCCCCGGACGGATCAGCTTTATCAGCAGCGAGGCCGAGTTTACCCCCAAGACCGTTCAGACCTTTGAGGAACGGGTCAAGCTCATGTACCGGATCAAGATCGATCTCGAAAATCCCCAGTATAGACTCAAGCCCGGCATGCCTGGCGACGCAATCATTGACCGGGAGCAATGACGCCATGGCGGCCCTTTCCGAAGCCGTCATTCAGGCCCGCGGCCTCACCCGGCGATTCGGGGAGCTGACCGCGGTGGATTCTCTGGACCTCTCTGTCGTCCCGGGGGAGATCTTCGGACTCGTGGGCCCGGATGGAGCCGGAAAGACCACCACCCTGCGCATGCTTGCGGGAATCATGGCGCCCACGTCGGGGGAGGGGCGCGTGGCCGGGTGCGACCTGAAGACCAATCCCGAAGGAATCCGTAATTATCTCGCCTACATGAGCCAGCGATTCGGCCTCTACCCGGACCTCACCGTTCGGGAAAACATCAATTTTTACGCCGATCTGTACGGTGTGCCCCGCTCGGAGCGGAGGAATCGGATGGGCGAACTGCTCGACTTCAGCCGTATGAGTCCCTTCACGGGGCGCCGGGCGGGGGACCTGTCGGGGGGCATGAAGCAGAAACTGCAGCTGATCTGCGCCCTGATCCATACCCCGCGGGTGCTCCTCCTCGATGAACCCACCAACGGGGTGGACCCGGTGAGCCGCAGGGAATTCTGGCGCATTCTCCATCGGCTGCTGCAGCAGGATGTGGCGATCCTGATCACCACCGCCTACCTGGACGAGGCGGAACGGTGCAACCGGGTGGGGCTGATCAACAATGGCCGCCTGCTGGCCGCCGGTTCCCCCGAAGAGATCAGGAGCCTGATGCGCGGGCGCATCCTGAGTATCCGCAGCGACCAGGCGCGGGCCGTGAGCCGGCTCCTCAGCCGGGACCTTCCCTCCATCAGCACCACCGTATTCGGAGACACGGTGCATGTGGTGTGTGACGACTTGGAAACCACGCGCACAGCGGCCCGGCGGCTGCTCGACGAGCAGGGGTTACCCTACCGGGACATACGGGAAGCGATGCCTTCCCTCGAGGATGTATTTGTCAGCGTTATGGGACAGGAGGAATCCGTCACGGGCGGGAACGGCGAGGAGGCTGAAGCTGAAGCCGTTCCTGAAGGAATTGCCGTTGAGGTGCGGGAGCTGACACGCCGCTTCGGCAGGTTCGTGGCCGTGGACCGGGTCAGTTTTCAGGTGCCGCGGGGCGAGATATTCGGTTTTCTGGGCCCCAACGGGGCGGGGAAGAGCACCACCATCCGCATGCTCTGCGGCCTTCTGCGCCCCAGCGACGGGGGCGGCACCGTCGCCAGATACGATATCGGGCGCGAAAGCGAAAAGATCAAACAGCACATCGGCTACATGAGCCAGAAGTTCTCTCTCTATGAGGATCTGACCGTTGAGGAAAACATCGATTTCTACGGGGGGATCTACGGATTGACCGGGGAGCGGCTGGCCGCGCGCAGGGACTGGGCCGTTTCCATGGCCGGGCTCGAACAACGGCGGAACAGCCTCACTGCGGTGCTCAGCGGCGGGTGGCGGCAGCGGCTGGCCCTGGCATGCGCCATCCTCCATGAACCGCCGATTATCTTTCTCGACGAGCCCACCAGCGGGGTCGACCCCCTGAGCCGCCGCCGGTTCTGGGACCTGATTTACCATATGGCCGACCGGGGCGTGACGGTCTTCGTCACCACCCATTATATGGAGGAAGCCGAATACTGCGACCGGATCGCCATGATCTATCACGGCAGAATGATAGCGCTGGGATCGCCCCGGGAGTTAAAGACCACCGTGATGCGCGACCGGATCCTGGATGTGCGGTGTCCGGATTCTCAGCGTGTCCTTGAAAAGGTGGCCGCTCTCCCGTCGGTGCACGATGTGTCCCTCTTCGGAGCAGGTTTCCACGTGGCGTGCGCCGATACCGATGCCGCCGCCGGGGAAATACGGGACCTGATGGCATCCGAAGGGATACCGGTCGAGAGAATCGAGCCGGTCACGCCCGGGATGGAGGACGTCTTCGTTTCACTCATCGAGGCCGTTGACCGCGAAGAGGCGGAGGGGACCAATGGGTAGCGCGCGACGGATGATAGCCGTGGCCCGCACGGAATTCATACATGTGATCAGAGACTGGCGCAGTCTCGTTCTTGCCATCGCCATGCCCATGGTGCTCATATTGCTTTTCGGCTACGCCCTGACGCTGGACCTGAAAAATGTCCCCACCGTGATCTGGGACCAGTCGCGCACCCCCGAGAGCCGGGAACTGATCAGTCTCTTTGAAGGGTCACCCTACTTTTCCATCAAGGCGTACGCCGACGGGTACGTCCCTCTGCAGCGGGAAATCGACGCGGGAACGGCGATGGTCGCCCTGGTCATACCGGGTGATTTCGCCGGGAAAATCCACGCCGAACGGACCGTGGCCGTGCAGGTCATCGTTGACGGCAGCGACGCCGCAACCTCGCGGCTGGCCGCGAGCTACACAAATAACCTGGGGATGATATATAACCGGAATATCCGCGCCGTGTCCCGCCAGCCCAGTGCCGCGGGGACCGTGGAGATGGTTCCCCGGGTCTGGTACAACGCCGACATGCGCAGCCAGAACATGATCCTCCCCGGGATTGTGGCCATCGTGATGATGGTCATCGCCGCCATGCTGACCAGTGTCACCGTTGCCCGGGAATGGGAGACCGGAACGATGGAGCAACTGATCAGCACGCCCGTCCGAGGACACGAACTGATCTTCGGGAAGGTGATCCCTTACTTTGTGATCGGCATGCTCGATGTGGCCATCGCCGTCGCCATGGGGGAGTGGCTCTTCCATGTTCCGCTCCGGGGGAGTCCTGCCCTCCTCTCCGCAATGGCGGCGCTCTTCCTGACCGGGGCGCTTTTTCTGGGAATGACCCTGAGCATTACCCTGAAATCCCAGGTCCTGGCCAACCAGATCGCCATCGTTGCCGGGTTTCTCCCGACCCTGATCCTCAGCGGGTTCGTATTCGCCATCGAAAACATGCCTGTCCTGCTCCAGGGGCTGACCTACATCGTCCCGGCACGCTACTTTATCGCCATCATGCGGGGTATCTACATGAAGGGGATCGGGCTGGAGATTCTCTGGTTGAACGCTCTCCTGCTCTTTATCTTCGCCGCGGTTCTGATCCTGGCGGCCAACCGGCGGCTGAAACTGCGACTGGAGTGATCGGATGCTGACGCGACTGAAGAGAATGCTCGTCAAGGAATTTCTGCAGATGCTGCGGGACCCGCGGATGCGTCTCGTTGTCTTCGGTCTGCCCGTGATGCAGATGCTGATCATGGCCTTCGCCCTGACCACCGACGTGACGCGTGTCAGGATCGCCGTCCTCGATCACGACCGGACACCGGTCTCCCGCGAACTGCTCAGCGCCTTCACGGGCGGAGGGTATTTCCGGATCATCCATCAGGTAGACGCGATGGACGAGATGACCCGACTCCTCGACCGGGGAACGGTACGAGCCGGACTCCGGATTCCCGCCGGATTCGCGGGGGATATCCGGGCGGGCCGCCTCGCGCAGGTGCAGCTGATCGCCGACGGCACGGACAGCAACACCACGGCCATCGTCCTCGGGTATGCCGGCGGAATCGTGAGCGATTTTAATACGCGACTGTACGGGCACCTGCCGGGCCGTGCGGTCCCGGTTGAGATGGCGGTCCGGGCCTGGTTCAACCCGAACCAGGAGAGCCGCCTCTACTATGTGCCGGCCCTGATTGCCGTCATGCTCCTGGTATTCAGCCTCCTGCTTACCAGTATCGGAATCGTCAAGGAAAAGGAAATCGGCACGATCGAACAGGTGATGGTGACCCCGATCCGCAAGATGGAGTTTATCCTGGGGAAAACCATTCCCTACATCATCACCGGGTATATCTCCATGACGATCATGTTTATCCTCGCGGTTGTGGTGTTTGGCGTCCGTATTCACGGCAGCGTCCTTCTGCTGTACGGGCTCACGGGGATCTACCTGTGCGGCAATCTGGGTCTCGCGCTTCTGGTGAGCGCCAGCGCCAACACGCAGCAGCAGGCCCTCCTGACCGCCTTCTTTATCATCATGCCCTGTGTCCTCCTCAGCGGGTTCATGTTCCCCGTCCACAACATGCCGACAGTGGTGCAGTATGTCACCTGGGTCAACCCGATGCGCTGGTACCTGGAAATCCTGCGCGGGGTGGTCATGAAAGGGGTGGGGTTTCAAACCCTGTGGCCGGCGGTTGCGGCCCAGCTTGCGCTGGCCATCGGATTTCTCTTCCTCGCGTCGAAACGATTCCGGAAAACGCTGAGATAAGCGGTATCCGGCATGGTGGAACGAAACAAGAACACGCCGGGAGTTTGTGTATTGCCGATTGAACAAATCTGAGCCGTCTGGTAAATAAAACAGGAAAGAGGCTGTGAAGAGCACCCCGGGACACGGGGCGTCAGGTATGGTTCAGCTACGCGGCTGTGCATAAACCGGTCGGGAAAGGAGTCTGCCAGTGGAGATTTACTGTGATATGAACAGGCTGCCGTGGGAGAAACATCCCACAGTGCAGGGTGTTTCGATACAGAAGGTCATAACCCAGGCCCGGTTCGGGTCGGAAAGCCCATCCATACTCATGGTCAAGATCCCCTCGGGAGTTGAGGTGCCGGAGCATATCCACGAACGAAGCGAGGATATCCTCTGTATCCTCTCCGGAAGGGGCACCATGTGGATAGACGGGATCGGAGATATCGCGATGCATCAGGGCGTGGTGATTCGAGTCCCGCGCAATACCCGCCACCGGATATTCGACGTGACCGATGACCTCCTGGTCTACGATGTCTTTTCACCCGGTATCATGTAGGCCCTGGCCGGGGAGAGTGGAGAAAGCACGGGATAATGGGCCTCTATAAAAAATGGTTTCTTGCCACCAGACCGTGGTCCTTCACGATGACGGCCATCTCAGTCAGCGTCGGGGCCCTGATGGCCGCCATGGATGGACCCTTTTCGTGGTCTTTGTACCTGCTGACGGTAGCAGGTGTGATCTTCATGCACAGCGCCGCCAATCTGTTCAATGACTATTACGATATCCTCAGCGGCGTGGACACGTGTGATGTGTCGACCGCGCGGTATCGTCCTCATCCGCTGACCGAAGGGTCCCTTACCCTCACCGAGGTGATGATAGAAGCGATCTTTCTGTTCGCCCTTGCGGCCGCTATCGGCATCTTTCTTGCCGTAACGAGAGGGTGGACGATCCTCGTTCTGGCCGTGATAGGAGCCTTTGCCGGTATCTTTTATACGGCTCCTCCCTTTCGATATAAATATATGGCGTTAGGGGAAATCTCCGTCTTTCTCATGTGGGGCCCCCTGATGGTGGAAGGGGCATATTTCGTGCAGCGGCAGACCCTGAGCCTGGACGCCCTGTGGGTTTCCCTCCCCTTCGGCGTGCTGGTGGCGCTGGTGCTCTTTGCCAATAATCTCCGGGACGCCGCGGATGACCGGGACAAGGGCATTCGCACCCTGTCCACCATCACGGGCAGGCAAAAGGGGATATGGGTCTATGTGGGCCTGGTAGTATTCGCCTATCTGTCGGTTGTGGTTATGGCCTTTACGGGGCCTCTGGATTACTGGTCGCTGCTGGCGCTCCTCTCCCTGCCCCTCTTTTTCAGGCTGCTCCGGCAGATGATACAGAATCCTCCGCTGGACGCTGACGCCCGGACGGCAAAGCTGAACACCGCATTCGGCATCCTTCTCATCATCTCACTTCTCATCGGGAGGCTGACGTGAAAGGGCAGGCACAGGGATGGGGTCTGTTACTGGCAACGGTGATCCTCGCGAACATTCTCTGGTTTGCCACTTTTTACCTCACCTTCAGCACCTTCTGGCTCAAGATCGCCGTCTCGACCATGGTCCTTGCGGCTCTCTCCTGGTGGATACGGCCCGTGGCACGGGATCGCCTCCATGTTGATGCGAACATGCTGCTGGTCGGTCTGGGTTCCGCCGCGGTGCTGTATCTGATCTTCTGGGCCGGGAAAGAGATCTCGACCGCGCTTTTTCCATTCGCGGGGAGTCAGATCGGGGGCATCTACGGCAAGGGGATGGGCACCCCCCGGTGGATTGTCATACCGCTGCTCCTGTTCATAACCGGCCCCTGCGAGGAGATCTACTGGCGCGGTTTTCTGCAGGACCGGCTGGCCGAACGCTTCGGGAGACGCGGAGGATGGCTTCTGACCACGGCGCTCTACGCCGGCGTCCATCTGTGGTCGTTCAATTTCATGCTCATCGGGGCCGCCGCCGTGGCCGGAGCCTTCTGGGGTGCCATCTACTGGCGCTTCGGGTCCCTGATTCCCGTCATTGTCTCCCACGCTTTGTGGAGCGCCGTTATCTTTGCCGTGATCCCTCTGGGCTGAAACAGCCGGATAACAGGCGTTTTGTGGAATCGAACCCGGGGAGGGCTGATACGATGATGTTTTTGATCGCCGCGCATGTGACGCTGATCCTCCATATCGGGTTTGTCTGTTTTGTGGTGCTCGGCGGTTTTCTCGCATGGCGATGGCGGTGGGTCCTGTTTCTCCATATACCGGCCGCGGTGTGGGGGGCGCTTATAGAGTACCGGGGTTGGGTGTGCCCTCTGACGCCGCTTGAGAACCGGCTGAGGGAAGAGGCCGGACAGGCGGGGTATTCCGGCGGATTCATCGAACAGTACCTGCTGCCGGCGCTCTACCCGGAAGCCCTGAGCCGTGAGGCACAAATAGTACTTGGCACGTTCGTAATAATAATCAATGGCGTGGCCTACGGATGGTTGATACGACGCTCCCGGGAAAGGAAGCTCCGTCCTCCTGCTGCCTGAGCTGGGGTTCATGCTGTGTCCGTGAGGAAGTATCCGTGAACTAAGGATCGATATTTCTATAGTTTCCGGACCGATCAACCGATATGTATTCCGAGGGGTAATACCGCGGGCGGTTTTTGATTCCCAGGAAACCCGCAATCCCACGAAAAGGGGGGACTATGCGCGGCACACAACCGGGCGCACACAAGGCTGCTGATGGGATAAACGGACTGATGTCCGATCAGTATCGGATTCTTCCCGCCGACCTGGGGGAGTTTGGTGCCATTGTGGCGGACGCTGAAACGAACCGGATTCTGGATGTCAACACAACCCTGCTGGCGCTTCTGGGAATGGACCGTGAAGCGGTCATCGGGCAGGATCATGACCGGTTCGTCTTGCCGGTCAGTCACAGGCGTTCCTCAGACCGTGATCATGGGAGGAATGTGAAACCTGCGGAATGGGTCCTGTCCGGCAGCAACGGGAAATCCATACCGATCCTCAATATCATGCTGCCCGTAGAAATCGATGGGCGGAAGGCGTTTCTGGAAAACATTATCGATATCTCGGCCTGGAAAAATGCCGAAGAAGAGCTCAAGCGCTGCACCATCTATGATTCTCTGACGGGCCTGGCCAACCGTTCTTTGCTTGTGGATCGATTGGATCGTTGTATCGCGCGGGCGCAGCGCCACCCCGAATTTCTTTTTTCCGTCCTCCTGCTCGACATGGACCGTTTCAAGTTCCTGAATGAAAGCCTCGGTCACGCGACCGCTCAGCAGACACTGGTAGTTGTCGCCGAACGCATACGTAATGCTCTTCGCGCCATCGATACGGTCGCGATTCAGACAAACCCGTCCCATATCTTTGCCCGCATGGGTGAAGACAAATTCACCATTATTCTTGAAGGGGTACACCGCAACGAAGACGTCGTGCGGGTGGCCCAGCGAATACAGGATCTCTTTGACCAGCCGCTGGATGTGAACGGCCAGGAAGTTTTCACCTCGGTCAGCGTGGGGATCGCCATCTATGACGGGAAGGTGACCTCCGCCGACGACATGCTGCGGGACGCGGACATAGCCCTCTATCGGGCCAGAAAACGGGGGCGGCGCAGTTACATGGTGTTCGACGAGGAAGTGCACGCCCAGGCCGTCGAGCGCATGACCCTCGAGAACGATCTTCGCCATGCCGTCGAACACAACCAATTCTCGCTGGCCTTCCAGCCGATCGTATCGCTGGTCAGCGATCGCATCATCGGCGTTGAGGCTTTGATCCGCTGGCAGCATCCTGAGCGGGGAGAAATCAAGCCGGTACAGTTTATTCCCATTGCAGAGGCAATGGGCCTGATTGTGCCCATCGGGCTGTTTGTCCTGCGCGAGGCCTGTCGGCAGATGAAACTCTGGCAGGACCAGTTTCCCTCCGATCCTCCTCTCACCGTGGCGGTGAATCTTTCCGGCATTCAGATTCGCCAGCCCGATCTGCCCGGGGATGTGGAGCGTATCCTGAAAGAGACCGGTCTGGCTCCCGGAAGTCTCCACCTGGAAATCACCGAAAGCGCGCTCATCGAAAATGACCGGCATACTGCCGCCACCCTCAAAAAACTCAAGAAGCTGGGGGTCAGTCTCCATCTGGATGATTTCGGTACGGGATACTCTTCGCTGAGCTATCTGCACCAATTCCCCATCGATATGCTGAAAGTGGATCGCATGTTTATCCACAACCTGGATCGAGACAAGAGCAAGCTGGGGCTGGTTGAATCGATCATGGCCATGGCCCACAACCGGGGGATGGGTGTGATCGCCGAGGGTATCGAGGCCGGGCCGCAGCTTGAGTGTCTCAAAGACATGTCGTGCGAACAGGGCCAGGGTTTTCACCTGGCGCGGCCCAAAGAAGCGAAAGCCATTGAGCTGCTGCTGTCACGCCAGCACGGCTAGATCCATTCCCTCCGCAGTTTCAGTTTCCTCACAAAAAGGTTAAATCTCCTCTTGACTTATGGTAAGAGAAGACCGGACACTCCCGGACGAGAGAGATGCGAAAATGTCCCTGTGTCCCCCGTATCATGTCATGGAGATGGACGATGAGAAAATATGCGATAGCCATTGTTGTCTGTAGTTTCCTTTTTTTGCTGGGTGTCCCCGCGCGGTCGCAGGACACCGTCATGCAGGTTTCGACGATCGACGCGCTGGTGGCGGGATTGTACGACGGCTCTCTGTCCTGCGCTGGCTTGCTCCAGTATGGAGATGTGGGGATCGGCACCTTTGACCGTCTGGAGGGGGAGATGGTGGTCCTTGACGGAACGGTGTATCAGGTGAAGGGGGACGGCACGGTCCACAGGCCGGGCCCGGACATGAAGACCCCTTTCGCGGCTGTCTGTCGGTTCGTGGCGGACGAAACCATCGCTTTGCACAAAGGGATGGCTTTCAAGGCGGTGGAGCAGGCGATCGACGCATCCATTTCCGGCACAAATCTCTTTTACGCCATAAAGATCATGGGAACCTTCTCGTACATGAAAACGCGCAGCGTCCCCTCTCAGAGCAAGCCCTATCCCCCTCTGGCGGAGGCGGCCAAAGGTCAACGTATCTTTGAAATGCACAACATCGCGGGGACGATCGTCGGATTCAGATGCCCTCCCTATGTCCAGGGAATCAATGTTCCGGGGTACCACCTGCATTTCATCAGCGATGACCGGACGCAAGGAGGCCATGTCCTCGATTTTGTGTTTGATCAGGGTGACTGCCATATCGACCGGTGCCATCGGTTTCTGATGGTGCTTCCCACCGAGGAGGAAGCCTTTCAGAAAGTTGATCTCTCGCGGGATCGGAGCAGAGAATTACAGCAAATCGAAAAATGAGTGCGCCCTGTCGCACACCCTCTTTGGAGAAGACATCAGTGGTGCTGGAGGCAGTCATATTCGACATGGATGGCGTCCTGATCGATTCCGAACCTCTCTGGCGGCGGGCCGAGCGAGAGGTCTTCGGGAATGTGGGACTTTCCCTCACGAAGGAGATGTGTCTCGGAACGATGGGGCTCCGGCTGGACGAGGTTGTCGCCTATTGGTACCGGCGATTCCCCTGGACGGGGAAAAGCCTAGGGCAAGTCGAAGAAGAGGTTCTGTCCGAAATGTATCGGCTCATAGCGGACGAAGGGGCGCCCCTGGCGGGTGTGCGGGAAACCCTCGATGCCGTGCGGGATTCAGGCTTGGCGCTCGCCATCGCCTCGTCATCCCCCTCGGGCTTGATCGAGGCGGTGGTCGATAAACTGGAGATTCGCGATTATTTCAGCGTCATGTGCTCAGCCGATGAAGATGCCCTCGGGAAGCCCGACCCCGCCGTGTACCTCCGGACCGCCGATCGGCTGA
>CAZAST010000042.1:0-13704 GCA_964487805.1 uncultured Syntrophaceae bacterium | reverse complement strand
TATTGCGATTCATACTACAACAACTAAAAAACAATGCAACCGTTAAATACTTCATATCGGCTCAAAAAACTTGACATACGGGGACAATCTTTCATACAATCACCTCAAGCTTTTTTACAGAAAGCCATTCCTGTGACCGTTCCAACGGGAAATCTTCCGCATTCCACAAACTGATCCGCATCTTCTCACCTTTTCTGAACGTTAACCGGCTTGATTCAATGAGGGTTTCCGCCTCGTAAGCGGGTAGAAATCCAAATTGAATTCAAATTCAAAAGAAAGGAGGGAAGTGAAATGGCCGCGAAAGTCTTAATCAGAAGAAAAGTCGACAGCGGTAAGGAAAAGAAGTTATTGCCTCTTATCATCCAACTGAGGAAGCTGGCGATGTCGCAACCGGGCTACGTGTCCGGCGAGACATTGAAAGCCCTGAAGGCGCCTCACGACTACCTGGTCATAAGCACGTGGAATTCGCCCGAAGCATGGAAGGCCTGGGAAGAGAAGCCGGAACGGGCCGAGGTGCAGAAGAAGATCGACGATCTGCTCGGGGAGTCGACCGAATACGAGGTTTACCATTACCCCGACTGATGCCGCGTTGATTACCCCGAAAAACAGTTTCACACAGGGGAGACCCGCCCGGGCATGGCGGGTTTCCCGTCAACTGGGCGTTCGGCAGGACGCCTGTCGGAGACATGTTTCAGCCTCTCACTTTTTATCGGACATCTTCCCCCATGTGTCCCGGAGCGCGACAACGCGGTTGAATACAGGCTCACCGGCCGACGAATCTTTTGGATCGACACAGAAATAGCCGAGCCGTTCGAACTGGCAGCGGCTCCCCGGCGCGGCTCCCCGCAGTGCCGGTTCCACGAAACAGCTTTTCAGGGTTTCCAGCGACTCAGGGTTCAGGAAACGGGTGAAGTCATCATCCCCGGCGGCCGGATTGGGAACCTGGAAGAGGCGGTCGTAGAGACGCACCTCGGCGGGGACTGCGTGCCGTGCCGAAAGCCAGTGGATGACCCCCTTGATCTTTCGTCCGTCGGGAGGCGGGGCGTTCCGCGTCTCGGGATCGTAGGTGCAGTGGAGCTCAACGATTTCCCCGCTCTTCTCATCCTTCACCATGCTCTCATACCTGATAACATAGGAGTTCCGGAGGCGGACCTCCTGTCCCTGTGTGAGCCGCTTGTATTTGCCGGGAGGGTTCTCCTGAAAATCGTCCCGCTCGATATAGATCTCACGGGAGAAGGGGAGCAGCCGCGTGCCCATCTCAGGATTTTGCGGGTGGTTGGCACACTCGAATTCCTCGGTCATATCATCCGGGTAGTTGTCGATGACCACTTTCAGTGGCCGCAGGACCGCCATCGCCCGCGGTGCTTTTTCGTTCAGTTCTTCCCGGACGCAGTGTTCGAGGAGAGCGACATCGATCAGGTTCTCGTTCTTCGCGACGCCGATCTGGGCGCAGAATTCCCTGATCGCCCCCGGCGGGTAGCCGCGCCGCCGCATCCCCGCGACGGTGGGCATGCGGGGATCGTCCCATCCCGCCACGTGCCCTTCCCTGACCAGTTCGATCAGGACCCGCTTGCTGAGGACGGTGTAGCTGAGGTTGAGGCGGGCAAACTCGATCTGACGGGGGCGGTCCCCCTCCAGCAACTGGTCGAGGATCCAGTCGTACAGGGGGCGGTTGTTTTCGAACTCGAGGGTGCAGATGGAGTGGGTAATCCCCTCGATGGCGTCGGAGAGGCAGTGGGCGAAGTCGTACATGGGGTAGATCACCCATGTATTGCCCGTTCGATAATGAGGTCCCCGCTTGATCCGGTAGATCACGGGATCGCGCATCACGATGTTGGGGGAAGCCATGTCGATCTTCGCGCGCAGGACGTGGGAGCCGTCTTCGAATTCACCCTCCCGCATCCGCCTGAAGAGATCCCGGTTTTCCTCGACGGAGCGGTTCCGGGACGGGCTTTCCCTGCCCGGCTCGGTGAAGGTCCCCCGGTATTCGCGTATCTCGTCGGCGCTGAGGTCGCAGACGTACGCCTTGCCGAGATCAATCAACCGAACAGCGAACCGGTACAGTCGCTCGAAATAGTCGGAGGCGAAGAACTGGCGGTCATCCCAGTCGAACCCCAGCCAGCGGATATTGTCGATGATCGATTCCACGTACTCCAGAGATTCGCCACTCGGGTCGGTGTCGTCGAACCGGAGGTTACAGGTACCGCCGTACTGGGCGGCAATGCCGAAATTGAGGCAGATCGACTTGGCGTGTCCGATATGGATGTAGCCGTTTGGCTCCGGGGGGAAGCGCGTCGCCACCCGCCCGTCGTTTTTACCGGCCGCGAGGTCTTCGTCTATAATGTCACGGATGAAATCGGTGGGAGAAACGGTCTCGGTGTTCATCATGGTATTATTCCTTCCGGTGGTATCAAAACGAGCGTTATCTCGCATACCTTCACGTTAAATGCAAGCCTCGAGAGACCATCATGGTCTGTTATTGTGTGAGCGGATTGTCGCCGTTGCACGACGCCTCGCAGAGGAGTGAGCCGTTCCCGCACGCCTCGGTTTCGAACTGGAGGACGGGGTGGTCGATCCCGAAGTCATCCATGAGCGTCCTTCGTATCGCCCCCGACAGTTCCTCCGTGCGGCTGAGCGGCTGATCCGGCACCACGACGTGGCAGGAGAAAGCGACGCTCGTGGAGCTGATCCGCCACAGGTGGAGATAGTGGACGCCGATCACACCGGGAATCTTCTCCAGGCGGTCTTTGACCTCCTGGATTTCGAGACCCGCCGGTGTCGCGTTCATCAGGACCGCCGTCGATTCCCTGATGATGGACCAGCAGTTCTTCAGGATAAAGACGACGATCAGGATCGACAGGAGCGGATCGAGCCAGAACCACGGCCGGGAGAGATAAACAACACCGCTGAGCAGAACAGCCACGGAGAAAAGGAAATCCCCCAGCATATGGAGAAAGGCGCTCCGCACGTTCAGGTTGTGATGTGAATCGCGGTGGAGAAGCCATGCGGACAGGCCGTTCCCCACAATCCCGATCCCGGCGGCCAGAACGACAATCAGGCCGGAGATTGCCTCCGGGTGAAAGAGACGCCGGACTGCGCCATAAAGGATGAAGGCGGATGCGGCCGTCAGGATCGTCACGTTGAGAAGGGCCGCCATGATCTCAGCCCGTTGGTACCCGAAAGTGCTGGTGACGGAGGCGCTCCTCTTCCCGATCCGGAAGGCGATATAGGAGATGAGAATAGCGGTGAAGTCACTGAAATTGTGGACGGCGTCGGAGATCAGCGCCATGCTGTTCGCGACAAGGCCGCCCATGATCTGCACCGCCGGAATGACGAAATTCAGGACCAGGGTGATGAGCAGCCGTCGCCCTGTCGAATCGTTTCCGCTTATGTGTGTATGCGCGCACATCAGAAATCCTCTCGCTTCCGGAGCCCCCGCAGAAACCCCGTCCCGAAGGTGGCGGCCATGAGGTACAGAGAGACGGCCAGAAACATGCCGTCCCGGGCTACCGTCCGGATGCTTGCCGCTTCTGCCGCCGGGGATGTGGAAAAGCAGCCGCAGCCGATATCCAGCCCCCGAGCCAGATTATACGACAGGGCGCCCATGAATACCATAAAGAGGAGGGTGCTGAGCACGGCTGCCCCCGGCATCCAGATCCCGATAACGAGCAGAAAGCCCAGGAAAAGCTCAACCCAGGGAAGAACGAGAGCCACCAGGTTCACCAGCCCATCCGGGAGAATCTGGTAGAGATAGACGGCCCGCGCGAAAGCGGCCGGGTCGAGAATCTTATGGATGCTCGCATAGATAAAAACCACGCCGAGTATCCACCGCGCGGCGCGGTACGCGATCCCGGCAATGTAAGGCCCTGTCGCTTCCTCGTCTTTGTATTTCACAATCCTGACTCCTCAGGGCGGGGTCCCGTTTCCTCTCTCAACGGGCAGGCCGGCATCCCGCCAGACCGTCCAGCCGTTTACCAGTTCCCTGACCTCTTTGAATCCCTTCTCCCGCAGGAAGACCGCCAGGGCGTAACTCAGATGGCATGTCTTTCCATCGCAGTAGGTAATGATGACCCTGTCCGGAGGAATAGTCCCGGCAATTTTCGAAAAGCGCGCGTGCACGTCGTCATCCCACGGAAGATTGAGCGCCCCCTTGATATGGCCGTCCGCGTAATCCTCTTCGTAACGCGCATCGATGAAGAGAACCGCCTGCTCCGAAAAAAGCCGCGCCGCCTCCGCGAGCGGTATGGCCAGATTCTCCCCGGCGGTGCCGGTTTTTACCGACCAGTCGCCGACCAGGGGGAGTGAATCGGTACGAAGCCAGTTGACACCAAGCCCCACGACCCCCGCCATGAAAATGATCAGGGGTAACTGCCAGAGGACCTGCCTCCACGGTGATCGCTTCCGGTTATGCATCATCGACTCCATCCAGTTGCATATCAAATCGTATCTTCGTCAGTCAATTACCTTTCAGGGAATACCGGTTCCGGATCACGCCCCGACGGAGGCGAAAATACGTTTGTCTGTATCGAAACGGCACGTTCGCCTGTCTCTTACGATACGAGCGTATTGACCAGATCCGCGAGGGGGCTCACGATAAAATAGATCCCCAGGAGGGCAATAACAACACCCGCGCCGCGCCGGAACCAGAGGCCGGCCCCCTGCCAGGCGTCGCTTTCCGTAAGCCTCCGCACCATCGCCGTGGAGCTGCCTGCTACGACAATGGGCAGACAGTGGCCCAGGGCGAAGAGGATCATCATAATCGATCCGGCGGCTATTTTCTGCTGCACCGTGACGATGGCCAGGATGGGAGCGATGAAGCCGAAGGTGCAGGACCCGGACAGCACCCCGTAGGCAAGTCCGAGACCGAACGCGCCGTGGATACCGCGGAGATTGAGCCGGTAGAGCAGCGAGCCCGACATGGAGCAGGCCTGTACCCCCAGCATGCCCAGGGCCACCCAGATCAATACCCCGCCCACCGCCACCTGCAGCCAGATGCCGACGTCTCCCAGCATGCGGCCCAATATGGCGCATATAATCCCGATAGCGGCGATGGTAATGAAAAGGCCGATGGTAAAGGCACCCGCATACCATACCGCCTTTCGCGGATCGACGGCGTTTTCCTGGCCCCCCACATAGGCAACGATCAAGGGGATGGAGGCCAGGTGGCAGGGTGAAAAAAGGACGCTCACCATCCCCCAGAGGAAGGCCCCCACCGCCGCGATGGCCAATCCCCCCGTCATCCACTGGTTTATGGTTATCAACAATTGATCGAACATATCGAAGGCTGCTCCTTTTCCATAACGCTCAGTACCGGGGGATGGTCCCCCCGTCTCATGAAACCCCCAGCCGGGACAGCATGTCGACAATGGCCTGTTTATTCATAAATCCGGTATGGCGATGCACTTCCCTGCCTTCGGCGTCAAAGAAAATCTGCGTCGGGATCGTCCGCACCCCGTACTTTTTGGCTTGATCGGGGTACCTCCACACGTCTATGAAGACAATGTCCGCTTTGCCGGAGTACTCTTTTTCGAGTTCCCGCATAATCGGCGCCATCATCTTGCAGGGAACGCACTCGGTGGCACCCAGATCGATCATGGCGACTCTGCCGGGAGTTGGGGAGAAAGCGACAGATCCGACCGGCGGTTCGCCGGTATCCGATGTTTGAGACGTGTATCGATACGCCTGTAAGCCATAGAGAACCGTCACGGCTATGAAGGCCACCGCTGCCACAATCCACCATGTTTTGCGATTTTTCATCTGCCCACCCCCATACGGGCGAGTTGCCCCGTTACCTCGGCCTCCGGGAAGAAGCCGGTGTGCCGGAATGTCTCTTTGCCCTCCGCGTCGAAAAACACCTGAACCGGGATGGAACGAATGCCGTACCGCGCCCCCAGGATTCGTTCCTCCCCCACATGGACAAAGACCACGTTCAATGTCTTCGGATAGGTCTTCCGCAAATTCTCCAGAATCGGCTGCATCATATCGCAGGGGACGCATCCCGCGGCGCCGAATTCCACCATGGTCGGCCTGCCCGAACGCCGGGCCCGATCGACAGGGTTGTCCAGGGCGAGCGTGCTCTGGGCTTTCGCCCACTTTTCATCCACGCGGAGCCCCGACGAATCGCCCAGTCTTGTAATATAGTCGGCTATCGACTTCTGTTTTCTTTCGTTCAGCAGGTATTCGCGGATTCCCTCCTTGATCTGTTCAAAGGGGGCCTGGTTCACCAGCACCGGATTTGCCGTGTAAAATGCGCTCAACTCCTCTTCGGATACGGACACATGGCTCGACTTCCGCTCGAGCAAATCCATAATAACCTGCTCCTTGTCTCCCTCACCGCGTGCGATGCCCTCCTTGTGTGCCTCCGCGAGAAGCAATCGCTGGGTGGCCTCCTGCTCAAGGAGAAAAAGAAGATTTTTTTCGAGTTGACCGCGTATCTTCGGATCCTGGGTTTTCAGGGCCTTTTTGAGGTCCGCCTCGGTGATGGAAACTTCCCCGGCAATCAGCACCCGGCCTTTTTTTAACGGTTCCAGCCTGGCGGAACCGAGAATACCCGAGAGAAGTCCCGGATACGTTTCGTTTATCGTCAGGGCGTGCCCATGAGCGGCGAATCCCGCCAAAAATACGACCAGAGCTAAGGGAATCGCGAGAAAGCCGGAAAGACCGGCGGCGCGCCTTGGTATCATCATTGTTGTCTGAAACATCACAAGTATCCTTTCAAATGTTTGTCGTCTATCGAACAGCCCACCGGCGTCCCCCGTATATACGGGACAGCCCTGTGCCGCACATTCTTTCAATTGTTCGTATCGTCCGATCGATGGACGGGCATTGGCATTGAAAACCGACCTCCCGCGATCCGCGTTACATACCCCCCGCCGGGGGGCACTTACACCGCTCAGGTCCCTCCGAAAATCGGAACGGCGCCCCGCAGTGACGCCTCACCGAGGAAACCGACTCGTACCGTGTCACCCTCCACGATCACCGGGACCTAGCGCTTGCCGCCGAACAATTTCAGCATCTCTTCCAGTTTATCCGGGTCCTTGTCCACATCGATGAAGACGGCCCGGTCTTTGTAAGCCTCCCTCGCCAGGTTGCAGAACGGGCAGGTATCCGTTCCGTAAATGATGATTTTATTGTCCACTGCGTCTTCCTTTCCTGGCGGGCGCTCTGTCAATATATCAAGAAATCAACTACGTACCCCGTGATAACCGCCACCGCGAGCACGTTCAGCACAAAGGCGAAGATCAGTTTCTTCCTGAACATGGAACCTAAGATGATAAGCTCGGGGATGCTCGCCCCGGCACCCCCGATGATGAGCGCCAGGACCGTTCCCACGCCCATCCCTTTTCCCACGAGCGCGGCGCTGATGGGAATGATGGTCTCGGCCCTGATGTACATGGGCACCCCGATGACCGCCGCGATCGGTATGGATATCGGATTTCCCGGCCCTGCCAGCCGGACCACAAGGTCCTGGGGGAAAAATCCGTAGATCACCGCCCCAATTCCGGCGCCCAGCAACAGATACCAGAATACCCCCTTGAATGTATCGATCGCGGAAAGAGAGGCCCTTTTCATCTTTTCTTTAAAGGGGACGCCTGTCGATTCGCTCCCTCCGTTTTCATCAAGGGTCACGGCGCAGCAGCCGGCGGGAGACTGAAGCGAGGATAACGGTATCAGAGTTACGGGGGGCATGGTATCTGAGGCGCAACAGGCTGCGGGAGGCGTAGCCGTTTGCAGGGGATTTCCCGCTGTTTTCGCTTCTTGGCCGCAACAGGAAGTCTCCAAACCAACCAGGGGTTTGACCTGTCCTTCCATCCTCATCTTCGACAAGAGGGCGGCTGCCGTCATGGAACCCAGGAACGTGATGACAATGTAAACCGCCGTCACCTTATAGCCCAGGAGCGAGAGGAGCAGCGCGATGATGACTGGGTTAAGGACCGGCGAGGAAAAAAGAAATGCCATCACGGGTCCGAAGGGGGCACCGCCTTTCAGCAGGCCCGCGGTGATTGGAACGGTCGAGCAGGAACAGAACGGTGTGGCTGACCCCAGCCCCGCCCCCATAACATATTGTATCCACGAGGGTCTGTTGGACAGGTACCCCCGTATGCGCTCGGGGGGGAGATATTCCATCAACACCCCGATAAGAAATGAAACCGCCACAAAGATGAGGACAAGTTCACCGGCTATGACAAGAAAGAATTTGGCCGCAACCACAATATTGTTTAAACCGAACATCTTCCATACCCCTTTACGGTTTGCATGACAGATGGCACACCCCAGCGGGGGTCTCCACGGCATAGGGGAAATACCTCTTCTTGAGCCGGAGGGCCACGTTGACCAGACCGATCAAGACGGGGACCTCTACCAGGGGACCGATTACCGCGGCAAAAGCCACACCCGAATCGATCCCGAATACCGCCACAGCCACGGCGATGGCCAGTTCGAAGTTGTTGGACGCCGCCGTGAAGCTCAGTGTCGTCGATTGTTCATATGTGGCGCCGGCCTTCATGGAAAGGAAAAATGAGACAAAGAACATGACTACAAAATAGACACAGAGCGGTATGGCCACCCGAACCACATCCAGCGGCAACTGAACGATATATTCGCCTTTCAGCGAAAACATCACCAGGATCGTAAACAACAGCGCGATCAATGTGATCGGGCTGATACGGGGGATGAACTTCTTTTCATACCATTCCCTGCCCTTTGTCTTGAGGCCGATCACCCGTGATATGATACCGGCGATAAAGGGGATGCCCAGGTAGATAAAGACGCTCTCGGCGATCTGGCCGATGGAAACATCGACCACGGCTCCTTTCAGGCCCAGCCACCGGGGGACCACCGTAATAAAAATATAGGCGTAAAAGGAAAAAAAGAGGACCTGGAAGATGGAGTTGAACGCCACCAGTCCCGCACAGTATTCCGTGTCGCCGGCGGCCAGGTCGTTCCAGACGATCACCATAGCGATGCAGCGGGCCAGCCCGATCAGGATCAGACCCACCATGTATTCATGGTGTCCCGCGAGAAAGGAAATCGCCAGCAGAAACATGAGGATCGGACCGATGATCCAGTTCTGGACCAGAGAAAGCGCAAGCACCCTGGCATTCTTAAACACCTCCCCCAACTGTTCATATTTGACCTTGGCCAGGGGGGGATACATCATCAGTATCAAGCCGATGGCAATGGGAATATTGGTGGTGCCGACCTGAAACCGGTTGATCACGTCCCGGATGTCCGGGTAAAGATAGCCTGCCCCAACGCCGACGAACATGGCAAGAAAGATCCATAATGTCAGAAACCGGTCCAGAAAACTCAATTGTTTTGCTGCCGTCTCATCCATATCTCTCTCCTCATATGCGGATGCACACTGCGCTGGGGGTTTGCCGGCGCTCCCGGTAATTTTTCGACGAATCCCCAGATTTCGTCCCGCACCCGGCGGTAGCGGACCGCGACATCCTCCATCTGATGCGCGAGTGCATATCTACGAATCCACCCCCATTTTCCGCAACTGAGCGGCTATATCCTCTTCCGGCATGAAGCCGATGTGCCGGTACACCTCTTTTCCCTCCACGTCGAAAAAGATCTGCGTGGGGGTGTATTCGGTATTGAACCGGTCGAGCTGCCCGGGGTCCTTGTCCACATCGATGAGAACAACGGACACCCTGCCTTCGAAGCGCTCCCCTATCGCCTCCAGGACCGGGATCATCCGCCTGCACGCCCCGCACGAGCGCGCTTCCAGATTGATCATGGTAACCGCCGTCCCCTTCGCGGAAGCACTTTCAGCGTCAAAGGTCCCTCCCGCGGCCCGCACCTCCGTTGTCGTCAGAACAGCAAAAAAAGCGCACCCCATCAGCGCTGCACATACACGATATCTCATACGTCTATACTCTCCTTCATACTGTTCGTAAAAGTCCGCCCCATAAGGAGCGGCCCATTTTTCCCGGTGCCGGAAGCCGCTAGATGGGAAGACCCAGATACGCGAACAGGCCGGTCATCTTCAGACCCATGTAAAACATAACGACAATGAAGATATATTTGAGTTTCTTTGCCGGCAGAAGATGGGCCGTCTTCGCTCCCACAACGGCCATGGGGATGCTGCATCCGGCCAGCAGTATCCACTGGAACCAATTCAGGTACCCGGTGGAATACGGCGGAAGTCCTGCGACACCCAGGCCGTTGATCAGGTACGAAAGCGATCCCCCGGCGGCCGTAAAGATCATCAGGGCCGTTGATGTTCCCACCGCCTGGTGCATCTTGAACCGCAGAAAATAGACCATGATCGGGATCATCAGGACGCCACCTCCGATACCGATGATGCCGGAGACGATCCCCAAGGGAATCCCCCAAAGGATAAACAAGGTAAGGCTGTCTGACGGTTCCTCCGTAATCTGAGGGGGCTTCGCGGTGAGCATCCGGAGGGCACCGATAATGACGGCGATACCGAAGGCCATGGTCAGCACTCTGCCGGGCAGATGGGAGGCGATAAAGGCGCCGGAGAAGGCGCCCAGGGCTCCGGCGATGCCGAAGGTGATCCCCGCTTTCCACAGCACCGCCCCTTTTCTGTGATGAGTCATGGCACCGCTGAAGGCCGTGGGAAGCACCACCAACAGGTTGGTGCCGAAGGCGATCCGTATGGCGATGGTCGGGTCCACCCCGACGGATGTCAGCGCCCAGTACTGCACGGGCACCATAATGAAACACCCGCCCACGCCGAGAAGCCCCGAGGCGAAACCGACGGCAATACCCGTAATCAATAACGCTAAAATTTGTGCCCCTTGCATTTCCATTATCCGTTCCCTCCTCCCTACACTCTGTTCTCTGGTTCCTAATCCGCACCGCCGCACACGGCGGGGCATCATCCATAATGCAGAGGGCGCCCCGCACGATCGCGCCCGTGGGTGTCCGTCAGGATTTCAGCCACCCCTTGACCTCGTCCTTGCCGGGGACCTTGCCGACGCTCTTCACCTCGCCGTCGATCACCACGGCGGGCGTGCCGAAGACCCCGTACCCGGCGATCTTCATAAAGTCCGTGACCTTCTCGATCTGCGCATCAACGCCGGTTTCCGCCACCACTTCCCTCACTATCTTTTCCGTTTGCCCACATTTCTGACAGCCCGGCCCCAGTATCTTGATTTCCATGTCTTCGCTCCTTTATTCACCGTATGATTGTATCAGCCTGTGCGCCGCCTCCCGGATCAACGCGGCGGGGATCGCCTCGTAGGTCCGGCCGTCCCGTTCGAGGGTCCGGCACAGAACGGGCACGCCGAGCAGATCACCGCAGGAGGCGCAGCAGCTTTCGGCCGCGCGCGCGTCGGGAAGCAGCTCCTCCATGGGCGTCCCGTTCAGCAGGATCATGTTCGAGTCGCCGATCTCCCTGTCGGTGAGAAGCGTCTCCCTGAGCCGCACCTCCCAGCCCGCCGGTCCCAGTTCCCCGGCCAGCGCTTCGCACGCCTCTCGGACCGTCTCGCCCGTATCAGCGCACCGGTCGCAGGTTTTCCCGTCCTTGTCCAGATGACGCCATTCTATTTCCAGCAGATTCATGATCTCTTCTCCTATCCCGCGAAGCTTCCGTACAGAAGCCCCGCGATTGTCGACATAACGATAATAATGCCACAGAAGGTGGCGGTCTTCTTCACACCCATGACGCTCCCGATCACCAGCATGTTGGGCAGCGACAGGGCCGGTCCCGCCAGGAGCAGGGCCAGCGCGGGCCCCTTTCCCATCCCGGCGCCCATGAGCCCCTGGAGAATGGGGATCTCCGTCAGCGTCGCGAAGTACATGAGCGCCCCCGCCACCGAGGCGAAAAGGTTCGCCCCCACGGAGTTCCCGCCGAGGAGCGACTGGACCCACTCCTCCGGAATCAGGGCCGGATGCCCCGGCCTCCCCAAGAGAAATCCGGCCACCAGGACGCCCCCGATGAGGAGGGGGAAAATCTGCTTCATGAACCCCCAGGTTGAATCTACCCAAGCGAGGCGCTCGTCTTTTCGAAACCAGCTTTTAACGATCCAGGCCAGGACGGCCAGGAGAGTCGCCGTGATATACCACTTGTACGCGAAAGTGGCCGCCCACAGCCCCGCCCCGCCTGCCGCGGGGCGCGCGAAAGAGGCAAAGATGAGAATCAGCACCATCGTCAAAAGGTACAGGCCGTCCTGCAGGAGGGTGCGCCCGCCGCCATCGCTCTCCGGGACATAGATCTGCCCCGTGGTCCGTGCCGCGTCGTCCTTCCGGAAGATCAGCGCCATGAGGAGACCGGTGATAATGGCAAAGACGATCGCACCGATCGCGCGGGCCAGCCCCATCTGCCACCCCAGGACCTTCGCCGTGAGGGTGATGGCCAGGACGTTGATCGCCGGCCCCGAATAGAGAAAGGCCGTGGCCGGGCCGATCCCCGCCCCCCGTGTGTAGATCCCGGCGAAAAGCGGCAGGACCGTGCATGAACAGACGGCCAGGATCGTGCCGGAAACCGAGGCCACCGAATAGGAGAGGATCTTGTTCGCCTGGGCGCCGAAATACTTCAGAACCGATGCCTGCGAGACAAAGACCGCGATCGCCCCCGCGATGAAAAAGGCCGGGATGAGGCAGGTCAGGACGTGCTCGCGGGCGTACTCCCGGAGCATCATGAAAGCCTCCAGTCCCGACTGCCGGATCAGTGCGTGATCCCACGGAATATAATAGGCCGCCAGAAAAACGGCGGCGATCAACGTCAGTTTGGTTCGTTCCTTCATCACAACGGGTTCCCCGTTTCTTTCAGTACTGTTATATTTCGCGATATGGCGATTCGGTGACGACAAAAAAATACCCTATCGGCAGCAGATTTCCTCCCTGCGGATATGGGGAAGTTTGATCGCCAGTTCCGCAACCGAGGGATCGTCATCGAGCCAGTGTTTCAGATTGCCGATCAGGCTGGCCGCGTAGGGGCTTGCCTCGCCGTCCGCCAGGGCGTAATTGACCCACAGCCCCTCCTTTCGGGAGGTAATCAGACCGGCATCTTCAAGGATCTTCAAATGCTTGCTGGCGGTGGACTGGGCCACGCCGAGGGCCACCGTGATCTCGCAGACGCACATGACCCGCTTCTGCAGCATCTTCACGATCCTGACCCGGCTCGGGTCTGACAATGCCTTCATCACCTTCACGAATGTCTTCATGACCGCGTTCTCCTTCATATCGTCTTTTAGGAATATAGTTATTCGGGGCGGGATTGTCAACCGGAAAATGATAGTCATTTCATATCAGCCGCGTGGTCCCCTGCCACGCCTTCGAACTCACGCCGAATGATACGATTCGCTCATTGAACATGTTTCGATACTTGTGGTAATGAATTCCTGCGGATGAAACGGACGCACTATTGATTTCCTGACACTCTCGACCTGCACGGAAAGCCGGTGCTTGATTCCATGAATATCATTGACACATTGATGGCTGGTCTGGCATTCGTCGTCGCCGCCCTCACCTCACTCCATGCCCTTTTTTCCAAACGCGACCCAAAGGCGGCGATCGGGTGGATCGCCGTGTGCGTTCTCATCCCCTTTGCCGGCCCTTTCCTGTATTACCTTTTCGGCATCAACCGGGTGCGGACACGGGCCGAGAAACTCCAGCGCCGCGCGGACTCGCAGCTGGAAAGCGAGACCATCCGGGCGGACAGGCAAACCTCAGGCACGGAGAGCGGCGCGGGCACGAAAGACACATCGGACCATCCCGAGTTCGCGC
>CAZAST010000041.1:12645-13710 GCA_964487805.1 uncultured Syntrophaceae bacterium | reverse complement strand
GCTTCGCGACAGGATTCTGGGAATCAATTCCCACATCGTCCTCATGCAGTACGATGGGGGGATGAAGGATTATCCCGGGGTGATGAAGCGGCTTGAATCGATCGACGGCGTCGTGGCTTCCACCCCCTTTATATACGGTCAGGCCATGCTGAAAAAGGAGGGCAGGGTCACCGGGGTGGTCCTGCGCGGCATGTCGATTGACACCTCCGGCGATGTCATCAATCTGGGAAAGATGAAGGAGGGGGATATCGCCTCTCTCGCGGGAACGGGGACCGGGACGGATCTTCCCGGCGTGGTCATCGGGAAGGAAATGGCCCAGAACCTGGGGGCTTCCCTGTTTGACACGGTTGAGATTCTCCTCCCCATGGGGATTCCCACGCCCATGGGTGTGGTTCCCAAGATCCAGGAATTCAGCGTGGTCGGCCTTTTTGATTCCGGCTCATACGAGTATGACTCCACCCTCGTTTTCATGTCCCTTGAGAACTGCAAGAAATTTCTCAATATGCGGGAGACGGTCACCGGAATCGAGATAAAGGTGGATGATATCTACGGGGCGGACAGGATCGCGAAGGCCATCGAAGAACAGCTCGGATTCCCCTACTGGGCGCGGAGCTGGATGGAAATGAACAAGAATCTCTTTTCGGCGCTCAAACTGGAAAAGCGGGTTATGTTTATCATCCTCAGCCTCATCGTGCTGGTTGCCGCCTTCAATATCATAACGACACTGATCATGACGGTCATGGAGAAGGCCAAGGACATAGCCATACTGAAATCCATGGGCGCCACCGCGCGGAGTATCATGAAGATCTTCATGATCGAAGGGCTGCTGATCGGCGCGACAGGCACGATACTGGGCTGTTGCGCCGGGATTGCCATGGCCGTGCATCTCGAGCAGATAAGCCGGCTGGTGGAGAATATGTTCGGTTTCAAGATTCTCCCGAAGGATGTGTATTACCTAAGTGAACTCCCCTCCCGTGTCGATTACGGGGATGTAGCCTCCATAGCCATCGTGGCGATGATCATCTGTTTTCTGGCCGCGATCTATCCGTCGTGGCGGGCTTCGCG
>CAZAST010000041.1:7234-12545 GCA_964487805.1 uncultured Syntrophaceae bacterium | reverse complement strand
GTGGGATCAGGTCCGTCGCGCCGAGTTCAGAAACAGGCGCATCGGATTCGTCTTCCAGTTCCATCACCTCCTTCCCGAGTTTACCGCTCTGGAGAACACCATCATGCCGGCCCTGATACAGGGAATGCCAAAAGAAGATGCGTCCCGGAGGGGGGAGATTGTCTTGACGGAGGTGGGGCTTGGTGGTAGGTTGACGCACAAACCGGGAGAACTCTCCGGGGGCGAGCAGCAGCGGGTAGCCATAGCGAGGGCGGTCATGATGAAACCCGACGTGATTCTTGCCGACGAACCCACGGGAAATCTCGATACGGAAACAGGGGGGAAGATACAGGGTCTGTTGCTTGATCTTGGCGAGGCGCAGGATACCACCCTTATCGTGGTTACCCACAACAAGATTCTTGCCGACGGGATGTCAAGAACCATCAACCTCAAGGACGGGAAGATCCATGAACCGTAGATACAGAATACACCTATTCATAGCCGTGGCGCTCCTCATGCTCTTCCCTTTGAAAGCCTGGTCCGCCGCGACTGAGGGGATCCAGAAGGTCGCCATCCTTCCCTTTGAGGTACACGCGCGCGAAGACGACCGATCGTTGCAACAACAGATAGCGGCGCAGCTTTCGGTCGGGCTTGCGGAATCTCCGTATATACAGATCCTCAGCGAAGAATCTTTTCGGGATCTGATCCAGGAGAAACCTGTTGACCCCCGTCTGGCTCTCCGCATTGGCCAGGAAACAGGCGCTGCGTTTGTGGTGACGGGCAGCCTTACCAGACTGGGGGAAATGCTGAGTGCGGATGTCGGGATCACGGATGTCACAAGCAAAGAACGTTCCGTCATCTTTGCCCAGGGGAATGACCTTGACCCCCTGATCGCGCGTTTGAAAAACGATATCCTTCTGAAAATTCTGACAGGACAGATGATAGCCGATGTGCGGCTGGAAGGAAACAAGAGAATCGAAGACGATGTCATATATAACGTTCTAAAAAGCACGAAAGGGAAGCTCTTCTCGAAGGAGAACCTCTCCACCGACATAAAGGCCATATACGCGCTGGGCTATTTCAAGGATATCAGAGCCAGCGTGGCCGATACGCCCGGAGGGAAAATCCTGGCCTTTCATCTGGAAGAACGCCCCCTTATCATAAGCATTGCTGTTGAGGGAACCGACGATATCGACAAAGAGGACATCGAAGGACTGCTCACGGTCAAGAGTAAACAGGTCCTCAATATGAATAAACTGCAGTCGGATGTGGAAAACATCAAAACCTATTACAAAAATGAGGGATTTCTGAATGCGGAGGTCGCCTACCGGCTGGAAGACCAGGAAAAGGGCGTGCAGGTTGTCCTTGACATCAAAGAGAACAGGGAACTCAGCATAAAGGAAATATCCTTTGACGGTAACAGGGCGTATACGGACGAAGAACTCAAAGAGATGATGGAAACATCAGAGCGGGGGTTTTTCCATTTTATCTCGAAATCGGGAAGATTCAACGAGCAGCAGCTCAAACAGGATACCGAGAAGCTGACGGTGTTTTATCTGAACAGCGGGTATATCAATGCCTCCATCGGCGAACCGGTGATCACCCATGACAAGAAGTGGATTTACGTGAAGATACCCGTAAACGAAGGGAAGCAATTCAGAATTGGAGACGTGAGAATTACGGGGGATATTCTCGAAACCCCTCAGTCGGAGCTGATGACACGGCTTCACATCACCCTGAAAGACTATTTCGACCGGGAGGCTATCATCAAGGACATTGATATCCTGACAGAGGCATGCAAGGAGGAAGGGTACGCCTACGCTGCCGTTTCGCCGCGCACCGTTACCAGGGAAGCCGAGCAGAAAATCGATGTTACCTACAACATAGAAAAGGGCTCTCTCGTATATATCAACAGGATCTTCATAACGGGGAACACACGGACGCGCGACAAGGTGATCAGGAGGGAACTTGCGGTTGTTGAGGGGGATCTCTACGACGGCGGCAAATTCAAGACAAGTTATATGAAGCTCAACAGGCTGAGATATTTTGAAGAAATCGATTTTCAGACGGGAAAGGGCCCCGAAGAGGGCCTAATGGACATCGATATTCATGTGAGCGAGAAGCCCACCGGCATGGTCAGTGTCGGCGCCGGGTACAGCGCCACGGAGAATGTGCTTTTTATGGCGCAGGTGGCCCAGCAGAATCTCTTCGGCAGAGGCCAGACCCTGAGCCTGGCCGCCTATATGGGGTCAACAACCACCAGTTATGAACTTTCCTTCGTTGAGCCCTGGCTTTTTGACATCCCCCTCTGGAGCAAGACTCAGTTGTGGGACATGGAGCGGGATTACGATTCCTACGACGTGGACACCCAGGGGTTCGGCACAACACTGGGATACCCCCTCTTTGAACAGGTGAAGGGCTATGTGGGGTACCGTCTCTCAACCGATACGGTCAAGAACATCGAATCCAACGCGTCGAACTATATCAGGAAGCAGGAAGGAACGCTCACATCGAGCGGCGTCACCCTGTCCCTCGAACGGGATACCACAAACGACATCATGTTTCCTTCGGAAGGTTCCAAGAACAGGGCTTCCGTGGAACACACGGGAACTATCTTTCTGGGTGACGCCAGCTTTACGAAATACACGGCTTCATCCAGCTGGTATTTTCCGCTGCCTCTGGACAATGTGTTCGGACTGCGGGGGAGAATAGGATACATACAGCCGAACGAGGGGAAGGAGATCCCCGTCTATGAGCGATTCTACCTGGGAGGTATCAACTCCATCAGGGGATTGCGGGACGTGGGGCCCATCGACGAGGCGGGCGACCCCATGGGAGGGGAGACCATGCTGAGTTTCAACACGGAGGTGGTATTCCCTCTTCTTAAAGACGCCGGCATCAAAGGGGTGGTATTCTTCGACACGGGAAACGCTTGGAATGACGGGTACCATCTGGGCGACATGCGAAAGACGGCTGGAACAGGCGTGCGGTGGTATTCGCCGATCGGCCCCCTGAGGCTGGAGTGGGGGTATGTCCTTGACAGAAAAACGGGAGAAGCCGCAAGCAGGTGGGAGTTTACCATGGGTATGTTCATGTAGATTCATCGCAACCGTATGCGAAGCAACAGATTATGACAGGAGGAGTCATTCATGAGAAAGATCATCGGTGTATTGGCGGTTGTTTCTTTTATATTGGCGGGGGTTTGCGTTTCCCAGGCAGGGGAGATTGTCTTTATCAACATGAGGGCAATTGTTCTTGAATCGGATGCCGGGAAAGCAGCGGGGCAGGAACTGCAGAAATTCGTTGATAAAAAGAAGGTTGAGCGACAGGAACTGGAAAGCCATCTTCAGAAAATGCAGGATGATCTGAAGAAACAGGCCCCTGTGCTGACCGCAAGCGCCTACAAGGAAAAAGAGATCGAATACCAGAAGGAATACAGAGACTACAAACGATTCATAGAAGATGCGAACGCTGAGATGAAGCTGAAGGATCAGGAAATCTCCCAGAAGATAATCCCCGAGGTGCTCAAGGTCACCGAGTCTATCGGTAAGAAAGAGGGGTACGCCTGCATCATGGACATTGGCAGCGGCGGCCTCGCTTACTATTCCAAGACGAATGATATCACCAAAAAGGTGATAGATGCATACAATAAGGCATATAACTCAAAGAAGTAGGTCATGACCGTCAGAAAACGACTCAGAGAGATTGCACGGCACGTGGGAGGGTCCGTCGTGGGCGATCCCGATGTGTTCGTCTCTCACATGCAGGGGATCGATGAGGCGGGCGAAGGGGACCTCACCTTCATCGCAAACCTGAAATACAGGGATCGACTCGAGACAACCCGCGCCTCAGCTATCCTCGTTTCACCGGGGATGACCAGACCCGGCAAAAACCTGATCGTTACCGATGATCCTTACAGCGCCATGGCCATGGCCCTCGAGCTTTTATACCCGGATGAGACGCCGCCCCCGGGAATAAGCACAGAGGCCTTCGTGGAATCCGATGCCGAAATCGGAGAGGATGTTACCCTGTATCCCGGAGTATACATCGGCCGGAGAGCGCGGATCGGAAGGGGCGTCCGTCTTTATCCGGGTGTTGTTGTCGGCGATGACGCGATTGTGGGGGACGGGTCCACACTGTATCCGAACGTTGTCGTGTATAAGAATTGCACGATCGGGAAACGGGTGATCCTTCACGCGGGGGTGATTGTGGGGGCCGACGGGTTTGGTTTCGCGAATCCGGGTGCCGACAACCGCAAGGTACCGCAGGTGGGGATCGTGCAGATAGACGACGATGTGGAGGTCGGGGCGAACACCACGATAGACCGGGGGACACTGGGAAAAACCTGGATACGGAAAGGGGTCAAGATCGATAATCTGGTACAGATCGGCCACAATGTCGTTATCGGAGAGAACTCCATCATCGTCGCGCAGGTCGGGATTTCCGGGAGCACCAAACTGGGCGAGAGCGTGATCTTGGGGGGGCAGGTCGGCGTGGTCGGACACATCACCCTGGGGGATCATGTCATGGTGGGTGCTCAATCGGGGGTTCATGAAAGCGTCCCCCCGAACCGGATCGTGTCGGGATCGCCGCATATGCCGCACCGCACATGGCTCCGTGTCCAGGCATGTACCGAACATCTCCCCGAGATGCGAAAGGCGGTCAACTCTCTCCTGAAAAGGGTGGAGAAACTGGAAGAAGGAGAGCAGGACAAAACAAACATCACAGCCATTGAAAAGGAGTAACAACAGGAATGGGTATTCACCCCACGGCAATTATATCGTCCGAGGCGAAGCTCGCGGAGGACGTTGAGATAGGGCCCTACAGCATTATCGGCCCGGATGTTCGGATCGGTGAGGGGACCGTCGTCGGTCCCCACGCGGTGATAGAGGGGCCCACGCGAATCGGAACCGGCTGCCGCATATTTCAATTCGCGTCCATCGGCGCCCCCCCGCAGGATCTCAAGTTCAAGGGGGAACGGTGTGAGGTCATCATCGGCAACAACAACACGATACGGGAATTTGTTACCATCCACAGGGCTACCTCGGCCGATATAGCCATGACCTGTATGGGAGACAACAATCTTATCATGGCATATTGCCATGTGGCCCACAACTGCAAACTGAGCAATAATATCATCATGGCGAATGCCGCAAACCTGGCTGGCCATGTCCATGTGGAAGACTACGCCATCATAGGGGGCATGTCGGGTGTGCACCAGTTTACCCGCATCGGATGCCATGCCATGATCAGCGGCGCTTCCGCGGTTACCCAGGATGTCCCCCCCTATGTCACCGTCGCCGGGAATCACGCCCGTCCCTACGGTCTCAAT
>CAZAST010000041.1:0-7224 GCA_964487805.1 uncultured Syntrophaceae bacterium | reverse complement strand
CGGAGGAGACGGTGGGCTATCTGAAAAAAGCGTACCGGATCATCTTCCGGTCTTCGCTGCTCCTTACACAGGCTGTGGAGAAAATCCGCGAGGAGATCACCGGGTCGCCCGAGGTGGATCACTTTGTAGCGTTCATCGAGCAATCCACACGGGGTGTCTGCCGGTAAATGGTACACAATGGGTATGGAGACCGGAACATTGGGATGGTAAGTACGGAGTTATCCCCCTGCTGCGGCACAGCCGGTATCATCTCCTTCCCTTTCGCATCCTTCGTGTGCAAAATTCCGGGACCATGCAACCAGAAAACACAGCCATAATGATCATTGCCGGCGAGGCATCGGGGGACCTGCATGGGGCGCATCTCGTGAGGGCGATGCGCGATCTTGATCCCCGCCTTCAGTTTTACGGGGTGGGAGGGGACAGGATGGAGGCGGCCGGGGTTCAACTGATCGCCCGTTCATCCCAGATGGCCGTTATGGGCGCCGTCGAGGTGCTTCCCCGGCTGGGTTTTATCCTGCAGGTAAGGAGGGACCTGAAAAAATCGTTGAAGCAATCCGGACCGGCCCTTCTGATCCTGATAGATTATCCCGGATTCAACCTTCCCCTGGCGCGGTTCGCGCACGAAAACGGCATCAAGGTCTTTTACTATATCAGCCCCAAGGTGTGGGCGTGGAGGAAGAAGAGGATATACGCTCTCGAACAATATGTGGACCGCATGGCGCTCATCCTCCCCTTTGAAGAGGCGGTCTATAAAGAGGTTAATCTCGACGCCCGGTTTGTCGGCAATCCCCTTCTGGACACAGTCAGGAGAACCCTTGATCGCGGCGAGGCCCTGCGGAAATTCGGGTTGCAGGAAGGCGTGACAACAGTGGCCCTGCTCCCCGGAAGCAGAAAGGGAGAGGTGACCCGCCTTCTGCCCCCCATGCTCCAAATGGCGGCAATACTGAAGAAACGGATACCCGCCGTCCAGTTCGTTCTCCCCCTCGCCCAAACCCTTCCCCATGGCCTGGTGGAGGGACTGGTGAAGAGCCAGGAGGTGGAGGTTGCCATCACGCGGAAAAACGGGTATGACGCAGTCGGCCTTGCCGATGTCGCCGTGGTGGCATCAGGGACGGCCACCTTGGAAACGGCCCTTCTCGGGGTGCCCATGGTGATCGTCTACCGGCTGTCCTTCCTCTCCTACTGGATCGGAAGAGCGGTCGTTCAGGTGGATCATATCGGCCTGGTGAACCTGATCGCGGAGAAGGAGGTCGTCCCCGAACTGATACAGGGAGAGGCAACGCCGGAACTGATGGCTGATGAGGTGTATGACATCCTCGCCAATCCCTCTCGGATGAAGAAAATAAAAAAGGGCATGGAAGAGGTGAAAAATCTCTTGGGAAAACCGGGGGCCTCGCAGAGGGCAGCACGGCTGGCATGCGAGATGCTGGAGTGATACAAGTCCCTGCAATCACATTGTGAGATGTGTGCGATATCGTCAGTAGCGAGCGAGAGATGGTTCCAGTCAACAAGATCGTTTCCCGGATATTTCATGACGACAGGAAGCTGGCGCGTTACGTGCCGCTTCTCTTCGCGTCATTCATATATCGCGTCGGCATTAACTTTCGCAATTATGTGTATGACACAGGCATACGCCACGCGTTCCGAATGCCATGCCCGGTTATCAGTGTGGGGAATATCATGGTCGGCGGCACGGGGAAAACGCCCATGGTTATCATGCTGGCCCGGATGCTGCAAGAGCACGGCTGGAAGCCGGCGGTGTTGAGCCGGGGGTACGGAGGAAAGAGAAAGGGCCGGGCCGCGGTGGTCTCCGATGGCCATGAGATCCTCATGGGGCCGCGGGAAGGAGGGGACGAACCCGTCCTGATCGGGCGCAGCCTCCCCGGCGTCCCGGTCATTGTCGCGAGGGACAGATCTCATGCCGGGAGGTTGGCCGTTGACCGGTTTCAAGCGGACGTCCTCATACTGGATGACGGATTTCAGCACCGGCGGCTGGCCCGGGATATGGACATCGTTCTGCTCGACGCCGGGCGTCCCTTCGGAAACGGATTTCTTCTTCCCCGGGGGGGACTGCGCGAGCTGCCCACGGCCCTGCGCCGGGCGGATGTGGTGGTCATGACATCGACGGAGGAAGAAGCTGCTCCGCCTCCGGATGGCATACCGCCGATCCCCGTTTTCAGGGCGCGGCGAAGGCCGGTTGCTCTCGTAAAAGGCCCGGCAAACGAGACCCGCCTCCTTGCCGATCTAGCGGGGGAAAAGGTATGCGCGTTCACCGGCATAGCCCGGCCTGAAAGCTTCCGCAGGATACTGGAGCCCCTGTGCGGCGGAATTGCGTCTTTTCTTCCCTTCCCGGACCATCACGTGTACACTGCAAGGGACGTGGAGGATATCAGACAGGTCTGGCGCGATTCCGGCGCCCGGATTCTGTTGACGACGGAGAAGGACGGGATCAAATTGGCCCGGTTCCCCGATTTTTTCAAGGATCTGTATCTGCTGCGAATTGCCATGGAGATTACGCCATCGCGGCGGGAGTTTGAGGAACATATCCTTACACGGTTGAGACAATGAAAGAACAGACACTGGCAGCGCGCACGATTTTTGACGCATTCAGGGCGATCCCGACAAGGATGCGGAAGGCATTCTTCAAGGCCATGATGATCCTGTTCTATCACGTCTCCGAAAAGAACCGGCTGGTGGTCCTCCACAATCTCACCCTCGCCTTTCCCGAAAAGGATATGCCGGAGCTGAAGGAGATCGCCAGAGGGTGTTACCGGCATCTGGGGATCGTGGCGGCTGAATTTTTCGACATCCTCTCCATGAAGCGGGACAACCTGTCCCGCTGGGTGGAGTTGGAAGGTCTGGAAAACTATGAAAAGGCCCACGCGAAAAACAAAGGAATCATCTTTTTTACCGGACATTTCGGGAACTGGGAATTTTTGCCTGCCGTCTTCGCCATCCTCTACCAGCCGATCCATATCGTGTACCGGGCCATGGATGATCCTCTCATGAGAGAGATGGTGGACCGGGTGAGGAGCAATTTCGGGACCCGGCTCGTTCCCAAGGGGGGGGCGGCCCGGAAACTGATCCGACTGCTCGCCAGGAATGAATGCGTCGGCATCCTCGTCGACCAGAATACCGCGTGGCAGGAGGGGGTGTTTGTGAATTTTTTCGGGAAACCCGCCTGCACGACCACGGGTCTTGCCGCCATCGCCCTTCAAACGGGCGCTCCCGTGCTCCCCGGCTTTACCTGCCGGATGAAGAACGGGAAGTATCGTTTTATCGTGGGGGAGGAGGTTCCCATCACACAGACGGGCGACTACGCCAGGGACATCCTGGAGAACACCCAGCGGGTGACAGATGTTGTTGAGGACATGATACGGGAAGCCCCGGAGCAGTGGTTCTGGCTTCACCAGAGATGGAAAACAAAAAAAACACAGGTCGTGGGACAAGCCGAGATAAAGGCCCCGCAGTCATGACGGCTACCGGAATGAAGGCACGAAGCTTACGGGAGATCGATCCCGATACAATAAAACGGATTCTGATACGGGGGACCAACTGGATCGGGGATGTCATCATAAGTCTCCCCGCTGTCACCTCCGTGAGGCACACCTTTCCGGGCGCGCGGATAGCGGTTCTGGCAAAACCCTGGGTCGCCGATCTGTACCGGGCCTGCCCCGACATTGATGACGTTATCGTCTTTCAGAGCCCCGGCAGACACGATGGTATCACGGGGAAGATCCGTCTTGCCCGTGAACTCCGGGAGGAACGGTTCGATCTGGCCCTCCTCCTCCAGAATGCAATAGAGGCAGCATTGATCGCCTGGCATGCCCGTATCCCGCTGAGGGCGGGATATGATTCAGACTGCCGGGGCTTGTTCCTCACCCACGCAGTCCACCGGTCGCGGGCGATACGGAAGGTCCACCAGATCGACTACTACCTGGAAATGGTACGGGCTCTGGGATTCTCCGTGGCGGGAAGGGAGATCCGTCTTGTCCCCCCCGACGAGGCCTACGCAGCCGCTGATCATATTCTTGAGGGGTATGGTGTCCGCGGGGGTAATTTTCTGATCGGATTCGCCCCCGGGGCCAGTTACGGCCCGGCCAAGATGTGGTTTCCGGAGCGCTTCGCGTCCGTGGCGGATCGGCTCGCTGACGACGTCCCGGCTCGGATCATCCTCCTGGGAAGTGCGGGGGACAGGAAACGGACCGAGGCGATGCAGCAACAGGGGGCGCATTCCTTCATCGATCTGGCGGGAAAAACGACCCTCGCAGAGGCAATGGGGCTGATTGCCCGGTGCGCGCTCTTCATATCGAACGATTCGGGACTCATGCACCTCGCGGGCGCCCTGGATGTTCCGCTGGTCGCCATATTCGGGTCCACGAATCCGGCGACAACCTCACCGCCGGGTGATAAAAGCCGCATCATCCACAAGGATGTCCCCTGCAGCCCCTGCCTGAAGAAGGAATGTCCCACTGATTTCGCGTGCATGAACCTGATAGGGGTGGATGACGTACTTGATACCGCGAAGAACCTGTTGAAAACGGGACCACCGTCAGGTGGAACGGAGAGACAATGAGCGGAATGAGCAAGGGAAACGGCGCTGTCTTTCTCGACCGGGACGGAACCATCAATGAGGAAGTAGGACACCTTGACTCTCTCGATAAATTGAAGATATTTCCCGCCGCGTTCGATGCGGTACGGATGATCAATGAGGCCGGGATGAAGGTGGTGGTGGTCACCAATCAATCGGGTGTGGCGAGGGGGCTGTTCGACGAAGCCTTCGTGATGCAGGTTCACGAAGTACTGCAAACCCGGTTTCGGGAACGGGACGCCTTCATCGACCGCTTTTATTACTGTCCTCACCATCCCACGGAAGGATTCGGCAGATACCGGGTGTCGTGCGGCTGCAGGAAACCCGCGCCGGGTATGCTGATCCGGGCATCGGGAGAACTCCATATCAATCTGTCTTCTTCCTATGTCGTGGGGGACTCGGCACGGGACATGGGGCTTGCGGATCGTACGGGAGCCACAGGAATACTGGTGAAAACAGGGTACGGTAAGGACGTGGCATCTTCCGCGACAACGGCGGCCTATGTGGCGGAAGATATCCTGGATGCGGCCGGATGGATACTGAAGGAGCGGGGCAAGTGAACATCCTTATCGTCAAGCTCAGCGCCATCGGGGACGTGGTGCATACCCTGCCGTCGCTGGCCGCGCTCAGAAAAGGATATCCCCACGCCCATATCACGTGGGTTATCGAGGAAGATTCCGCGGATATCATCGCGGGGCATCCCGCCCTCGACCGCGTCGTTGTGTCGCGCCGAAAGGGCTGGCTAAGAAACCTTAGGGGGCTGCGCCATGCGGGGGAAACGATCAGCGATATTCTCGCATGTATGGCGACCGTCAGGGACAGACGATACGATCTTGTTATCGATTTTCACGGACTCTTGAAAAGCGCTGTCGTGGTTTTTCTGAGCGGGGGGGAACGAAAGATCGGGTATGACAGCATGCAGGAACTGTCCGGGCTGTTCCTGACTGAAAAGGTCCATGAAGACATGAACAAGCATGCCGTGGACCGGTATCTGGACCTTGTGCGGCACCTGGGGGTGAATCCGGGTGCGCCTGAATTTTATATCCACAGGGATGATGAAAATCGGAAGAGAATAGAAGCTCTCTTGGCGGAACAGGGAGTAAGCCCGCATGACCTGTTCGTTTCGATCAATCCCGTGGCCCTCTGGGATACAAAGATGTGGGATGACGGCAAGTGCGCGCGGCTGTGCGACCGGATCGTTGAAGAAGTGAAACTGCCGGTTGTCTTTACCGGCGGGAGGGACAGGAAACCCATAGAGCGTATCAGGAGCCGTATGCGCCTTCCCTCCGTAGATCTCTCCGGGAAGACCACCCTCAGAGACTTGGCGTATCTGTACGCTCTGTCGACTCTTGTCGTCACGACAGACAGCGGTCCCATGCATGTGGCCGCCGCCGTGGGGACGCCGACGGTGGCTCTTTTCGGGCCGACGGACCCGGCGAGAACGGGACCATATGGCTCCGGGCACACGGTTATCAGGGCGGGGTTACCGTGCAGCCCCTGTTTCCTGAAGCGGTGTCAGACGATGCGGTGCATGGAGGAGATCTCCGTGGAAGAGGTTTTTCAGGCGGTACTCAAAAAAACAGAGGTGAAAATGCAATGAATTTCGTGAAGCAGACACAGAAGATCGTCGTGGTAGTCGCAACCGTCATAGCAATCCTGGCCGTGAATGGAAGCGCTGATGCCGAAACCGGGTGTACGTGGCCCTCCGTATCGGAATCGGGGGTGATCCTCGGTTATGGAGAAGGCAACATTTCGGAGGGAAAATATCGACCATTTCTCATGATATGGCATATCGGCTTCAATCTGAAAGATTTCCCTTCGGCGCGATCGGCAGGCCGGAACAATGCCCTCTCCTTTTTCCTGGAGCCGCAGGTCAACCCGGCATTTTCTCCCCGCACCGATGTGGAGTTCGGTGTTGGTATCGGCCTGCAGTATCGGCACTATCTGACAGAAAGATTGTCTGCCTATATCATGGCGTCCGTCGGTCCCCACTGGATTACTTTGCAGACGGCGGATCAGGAAAACGGTTTTATCTTTGCCGATACGGCCGGCGTGGGGGTATCCCTGCTGGTGACGGAAAAAGCCTCTCTCGATCTGGGGGTCCGGATCAGGCATCTCTCGAATGCTGGCATTGCGGAGCCCAACGGGGGGATAGATACCTGGCTTGGCACGGTGGGCTATTCGGTCTTTTTTTAGATGAAAAGGTTGTGCTGTTTACATGGCGGCCCGTCGGTGGTATAGGGGCTGTTTCCATGAGGAGAGTCTGAGGAGGGGAGGGATTATGACGGTGAGCAAAGACCTGCTGGACATCCTGGCATGCCCGCAGTGCAAAGGGGACCTTCACCTGAATGAGGATGAAACGGGACTGGTGTGCGAGGCGTGCAGACTGGTGTACGAAATCAGGGACGGCATACCCATTATGTTGATAGATGAGGCGGCCCCTCTGGAGTGAAGATACTGACGGATTCGCGGATGTGGGGGAAGGAAGAGTTGACCCGGCGGCATGGTAAAAGACGGATCGGGATTGTGTAACCGGACGATAGGACCCGCCGCCGCGGTTCAAAGTATCAGGGATCAGACATGAATGAATTCAAGCGTATTTTAAGGCTGGCGCGGCCCCACATACCGAAATT
>CAZAST010000040.1:8856-13723 GCA_964487805.1 uncultured Syntrophaceae bacterium | reverse complement strand
TCCATCCTGCCGACAGCGGATCGCTCCAGCGTCCCGCGGTATTCCTCGCAGAAAGCCGCTATGGAACGGCCATCCTGGCGAGTGCGCGAATCGATCTGTCCGGGGCGGCCCTGCCCGGTGGCGTACACCTCCAGCACCCCGCTCTCTTCACGATAGATCCCCACGCCCATCGCGCTCGTCTGCAAGGCAGACGGGACGGATTCAAGCAGAAAATTGACGATCTCTTCCGCCCTGAGAAAGGACGCCATGGCTCCGCTGATCCGCCGCAACGTTTCCTGATAGTCGTATTTTCCCCTGAAAAAGAGCCGATCCACAAGCGCCTGCGCCCTGATACGCGCCGGGTTGAACAGGGCAACGACGAGGACGGCGGAAACCAGGGAAATGGCGATGGGGTGGCCCTTTCCGTACCCCATGAAAAGAATATTGGACAGATAAATGGCCAGGGCGTAGATGCCGGTCAGGATACCGGTGAGAAAAAGATAGGCGCTCCCCTTCCGAAGAAGGATACCCATGTCGAGAAGGTCGTACTTCAGGACGGCGAAGGCGAGGATGATACCGGGGATAAAATTGAAGTTCCCCATGGGGTAGAGATCGTATCCGATGATGGGAATGGTGTTGAGCAGGACAAGAAACCCGCTCAGTCCGAAACCGATCAGCACGTACCCTATCCGGTTCTTCTCACGGTTATCGCCCGCCCGCCGTATCCCCATCACGAGGGTGATAATACCGTAGAGTGCGGCGATTGCCCCAACCCCGGCAAACAGGTAATAGAGCGGTCCCGCCTCGGCGATCTTTCCGAAGGAAAAGTCGCGCAATCCGCTGATAAAATATTGGCTTTGAGTAAAAGGCAGGAGGATGGCGCTGAAGAGATACGCGCCCATCTCGATCCATCGTCTCTTCGTGATGCCGAGGACGGCATGAATGAAGCTGATATACACCGGTATGACGAAGACGAAAAAGAGGTAGGCCAGCCGGTCCAGCCTGAGGGCAAGTTCCTCATCCGCGAGAAATGTCACCAGGGCGATATCAAGGTTAATCAGGGCGCCGAGGAGGCACATGCAGGCGAAATAGATGTGGGTGGGTTTTTTCTCGCCCCGGAACAGTGAGAAGAGAGCCAGAGAAGAGAATACCAGGAAGCCGGTTACGGGGAGGAGAAGATAGGAATATGATTCCCACAGAAGGTGCAGAGACATGGTCGTCACCCTCCTCCCTGCTTGTGCACTTACTCACATATCAAGAAGTTCGGTGGATCGGATTCCGTTATTGCCTCGTCATGCATGGCCGCAACCACCCTGACGGCGGTTTTGAATGCCCTGCTCCCGGGAGATATAATCCTGTTTTCAGCCTCTGCGTGGATTGTCCTAAAAGACGAATACAGCCGCCGCCAGGACCGACGTGTACCCGTCGTTCTTCACAATCGCCGATTGCGTAACGTTTCTTGTTCGGACGATCTTTCCGCTGATCTTGAAGATTTCCTCTTTTTCATCCCAGCTCGCATCCACATCGAAATCGATGCCCAGTGTCGAGGCAAGCATGGCCGCCGCGAGGTCTTCCGCGTAATCCCCCGTCTCCACTGATGTCTTGCCGAAGGCGTGGTGCTCGCTGATATAACCGTATGCGTTTTTATCGGCCGGGATGGCGCATCCCACGGACGCAGCTATCAGCCGCCTCGGCTCGCTGCTGCAATTACGGCTCATCACGCAGTAGGTTATATCGCCCGGTTGCAGTTCCTTGAGCCCCTTCTCACGGGATATTACCTTACAGCCCGGCGGAAAGATGCTTGAAACCATGACGAGATTGCATTTCTCTATTCCGGCATCGCGCAGGGCCAACTCGAAGGAATGGAGTTCCTTCTTATGGGAGCCGACCCCCTTGGTAAAAAAGATTTTTCTCGGTACTTGATTGCCCAATGGTATGTCTCCTTACTGTAAAGAATGGCGCCGTTCTATGGATTGATCCGATTGATATACCCCATGATCCGGTAGACAAGCTTTGCCGCCGTGAAATCGGGGGCAACCATTCCGGGGATCGGGCACAGTTCGACGATATCAAACCCGCGGATCGTGCAATGCTCTGAAACTTCTCTGATCAGGCGGATGAGATCGTTCCACAGAATCCCGCCGGGTTCCGGCGTTCCCGTGGCGGGCATGATCGAAGGATCCAGAACATCAAGATCGCAGGTGACATATATATCTTTCGAAAGGTTCTCGCAAATTTTTTTTACCGGATCATCATTGTGTATGAAATCCGGGGGAAACGAGTTGATTTTGTTGTGTTCGATGAAGCGGGCCTCCTCCAGGCTCATGCTCCTGATCCCGACCTGCACCAGGGGACAGATTTCTAATATTCGCCTCCCCACGGAGGCGTGGCTGAAGGATGCGTTCTGGTACGAATCCCTCAAGTCCGCATGCGCGTCCAGCTGGAGCACCGACAGGGAGGGATACATCTCTCTGGCGGCCTGAACCGCGCCGATGCTCACGCTGTGTTCCCCCCCCAGGACGACGGGAATCTTGCCGGCGGACAGCACCCGTGCGACCTCGCCGCGCACGATCCGCGCCATCACCTCCGGGCCGCGGGCGTCTATCTCGAGAGGCGCCATGGTGTGAATGCCCGACAGATAGGTCTCCACGCCCAGTTCCTCATCGTACAGCTCCATGTTGGCCGACGCATCCAGAATGGCCGCGGGGCCTTTTCTCGAACCCGCCTGATAGGTGGACGTCAAATCGTAGGGAACAGGGATAACCACAAATTTCGCGTCTTCGAAGGGCTGGTTTCCTATATCGGCTCCGCCAAAGTTCATAGTCTGTTCGATCCTCTTTCCTAATCAGCCACAGATGAATCCGCGGGGATACCGCTCTTCATCGTAAATTGCCCGTTTTCATAGACCAGATACGTGTAATGGCGTATCCAGTCGCCCAGCACGGCAATGGTCCTGACCCTGCCGTCCACAACACACTGCTCAAACCGGGGTGAATGGAAGTGTCCCAGGATCACCGCGTCGGCACCCTCCTCAATCTTCTTCCCGGCAAACGCGGTAATCCGCTCGCCCAGTTCATCGGAGTTCGTCCACTCGCAGCTTCTGCTCATCCCTGAGATCACACGGGAGATATGCCACAGTAAAGGAGATGGCATATGCTTCTGTGTCCGGTAAAAGATCCCGCTTCTGAGCAGCTTCCGCAGCGCACGGTACCCCCTGTTCGCGGTATTCACCATATCGCCGTGTGAGAGAAACATCTTTTTCCCGTCGAGGTCAATTGCGGCACACTCCGGGTAAACCCGTATGCCATGCGGCTCAAAATAATCGCCCAGAAAAAAATCGTGATTCCCCTCAAAGAACGAGATATTTGTACCCCTCCGACGCATCTCCAGCAATTTTTCAACAATCGGAGCAAAACCCGGGTACACGGCCTTTTCTCCGGCGAACCAGAAATCGAAAAAGTCTCCCAGGATAAAAAGCTCGTCGGCGCCGCCACACCCGGAATCGAAAAACCGCAGCAGGTACCGATACCCGTCAGTGGCCCTGCCATCCAGATGGGCATCGGCGATAAACACGGCTTTCATAATTCCGGCCTCTCGTTTTATGTACCCATGGCTTTTCTGACAAGGAACTCCGCGTTTCCGAACATGGATTCTATTTCTTCTCCGCTCATCCCGGCCCCCTTCGCGATCATTACCGCCATATCACGATCCACGAGATCCCGGGGCGAATGGGTATCGGTATTGAGGATCAGTTTCGCACCGAATCGGCGAGCGAGCGCAGCCACGCGGCCATTACACAGGCTGTGTCCCTGCCGGGCGGATATCTCCAGAAATACGGGGCCGTCAGCGGCCATCCGCGCGTCCTCTTCCGCAAGCAGTCCGGGATGGGCAAGGATATCAACGGGCGCCTGGAGGGCGGCCCGGTTCGTCCCCGGCATAACCGGCTCCACAATGGTTTCCCCGTGGACGACCACAATCCGCGCTCCCAGGGCACGGGCCTGTTTTGCGAGGGGGGCGATGTGATCCGGGTGGACATGGGTGAGTTCTATCCCCGGGAGAGCCTGTATGGAGCTGACTTCCCGTATCTTCGCGCAGACCGCTACCATCCGGGGAATGATGAAATCCAGATTCGAATAATCGGCATGGTCCGTTATGGCGATGGCCCGGTATCCCCTGGCGACCGCCCTTTGCACGAGCTCCGACGGAATCAGCTCGCCGTCACTGAAGATGGAATGTGTATGCAGATCAATCATGGCTCATCCCTTCAAAAGATGATGGCTGACGGAGATCGACCGCCAACCGTTCCGATTCGCCCCGTTTAGCAGATTTAAAAATCAAGGTCAATCCAAGAAACATTGAAGCAAACCTGATTTACTGTTATACCTCTTACGTTATATCAATCTTGACGGAAAGACACGCCATGCGCCGGATCGTACACAGATACATCCTCCAGGAGATATCGGTTCCCCTTTTCATGATTCTCTGTGTGCTCACCTTCGTCCTCCTCATGGGGAGAATCCTGCAACTCATGGACCTCATGATAAACAAGGGCGTAGCCGTCACTGACATAGGGAAGCTCATTCTCTACCTCATGCCTTCATTTCTTACCATTACCATTCCCGTGTCGCTTCTCATCTCCATACTTATCGCTCTGGGACGTCTCTCCCGCGACAACGAAATCATCGTGCTCAAATCGTCAGGGCTGAGTCTCTATCAGCTTCTGCCGCCCATAGTATTCGTTTCCCTGTGCGCCTTTATCATCACCGCCGTCACGGGATTTTTTCTCGTTCCCTACGGAAACTTCGCGACGAAAAATCTCCTCTTCGGCATGGCGCGCCAGAAGGCGAGCATCGGCGTCAAAGAGCGGGTCTTCAACGGGGATTTCGCC
>CAZAST010000040.1:2391-8846 GCA_964487805.1 uncultured Syntrophaceae bacterium | reverse complement strand
CTCTTGGTCAGCAGCGTAAGCCCGGTGGTGTGCACGGAGATTTCGCCGGTCTTGTCCTGTATGCTGAAGAGCTTCCGTCACAAGAGGATTTCATGAGGGGCGTCTTCATATCGGACAACCGCACCCTGAAGGAGCCCACCACCATCATCGCCCGGCGGGGATATTTCGTCTCTGACCCCGATTCGATGGTGGTGACGCTGAGGCTGCAGGACGGGAGCATGCACACGGTGGACGGGGATGCCGGGACCTACAAGAAAGTGGACTTCACCTCCTACGACATCAATCTCGATCTGTCCGAATCGATCGGCGGCGGGAGCGGGGAGGTCATGAAGGACAGCAAGGAGATGTCTCTTACCGAACTGATCAGCGAAAGCCGTACCCCCGGCCTGAAAGAGACTGCGCTGAAGGAGATCATTATTGAACTCCACAAGAAATTCACCCTCCCCTTCGCCTGTATCGTCTTCGGCATCATCGGCGTTCCCCTGGGCATCTCAAAACACCGGAGCGGCAAATCGCGGGGGTTCGTGATCGGTCTGATGGTCATCATGATCTACTATGTCCTGCAAATCGGCGGGGAAGCGCTGGGCGAAACCGGTATGCTTCCCCCGGCGGCGGGGGCGTGGATATCGAATATCCTGGTGGGGACTGTCGGCCTGTACCTCCTGATTACGGCCGCGAAAGAAAAGCCTCTGATCCCTGAGATCGTGCGGAGTATGACGGGGAGACAGCGGATATGACCATCCTCGACAGATATATTCTCAGGGAATTCACCAAAATGTTTGTGCTCATCCTGATCTCCCTGGCGGGACTCTATCTGATCGTGGATTTCTTCGAACGGATACGGATGTTTCTGAGCAACCATGCCACGGTGCGCCAGATGGCGTCCTATTTTCTGCTGACCCTTCCCATGATCCTGTCCCAGATGATACCCATCGCCGTTCTCCTGGGAGCGCTCCTCTCCTTCGGACTCCTCTCGAAGAACTCGGAAATAACGGCGATGAAGGCGAACGGCCTGAGCCTCTACCGCATATCGCTTCCGGTCATACTCATCTCCCTGGTGATCTGCGTGGCCACCTTCCTCCTAAGCGAGTTTGTCACCCCGTACACCAATCAGCAGGCAAAGTACGTGAAGCTGATCGAGGTGCAGAAACGGGAAACCCTGGGCAGCTTCAAGCAGAACGAGATATGGTACCGGGGGGAGAAGGGGATCTACAATTTTTCCCTCTTCGATCCCCGGACAAACACCCTGAAGGGGATACGCATCCATTTTCTGGACCAGGGGATGAAACTGTCACAACGAATTGACGCGAAGGAGGCGGTCTGGAGAGACGGAGAATGGTTGTTCAGAGAACTCCTGGTGACCACCCTGAACGATGCCGGAGTCCCTTCGATCAAGCGGATACCGTCGCAGGTTATTCCCCTCTCGGAAGAACCCGCTGATTTTACCGCCGTCCAGAAGGACACGGAAGAAATGGGCCTCCTGGATCTGCGGAAGTTTACACGGAAACTGGCTGCGGAAGGACATGACGCGACGCGATACCGGACCGATATGCACGGCAAGATCGCCTTTCCCCTCATAAGCGTCATCCTTGCCATACTGGGCGTCTCGTTCTCGCTGAAATCGGAACGGAGCGGAGGGGTCGCTCAGAGCATCGGGATGGGGATCATCATCGGATTTTCATACTGGATCGTTTTTGCCTTCGCCATCTCCCTGGGACGCGCCGGGACCCTCCCGCCCGTGATGGCGGCATGGGCGGCGAATCTCTTATTCGGTCTGGCCGCCGTGATCATGTTCGCCCGCGTGAAGACGTAACCGCGATAGGGTTACAAGGATGAGAGGGGTATGGGATTACCCCTTACCCCTTACGTCCCCATCTCCCACGAATTCAGGTAGTGCTCCTGTTCCGGTGTCAGGGTATCTATCACGACCCCCAGCGATTCCAGTTTCAGCCGGGCTATTTCCTTGTCGATATCTTCGGGAACGCTGTAAACGATATTTTTCAGTTCACTGGCGTGCCGCACCAGGTACTCGGCGGCAAGCGCCTGATTGGCGAAACTCATGTCCATGACGCTTGAGGGGTGTCCTTCGGCTGCGGCGAGATTGATCAGCCTCCCCTCCCCCAGGACATAGACGCGCCTTCCATCCTCAAAGGTGTATTCGTCGATGAACTTCCGTATCCTCCCCGTGTATTTCGAGACCTTCTTGAGGCCCTCTATATCGAGCTCCACGTTGAAATGCCCCGAATTGGAGACGATGGCCCCATCCTTCATCTTCAGAAAATGTTCCGCCCGGATGACATTGATATCCCCCGTGAGGGTGCAGAAGAAATCTCCCGTCTCGGCGGCCTGCGCGATGGGCATGACCCGGTAGCCGTCCATAACCGCCTCCAGAGCGCGGAGAGGATCGACCTCCGTCACGATGACGTTGGCTCCCATTCCGGACGCTCTCATGGCAAGGCCCCGCGAACACCACCCATATCCGCACACAACGAAGATGGACCCCGCTATGAGACGGTTGGTGGCCCGTATGATCCCGTCAATAGTGCTCTGCCCCGTGCCGTAGCGGTTGTCGAAAAGATGTTTCGTGTTGGCGTCGTTGACCGCTATGAGGGGGAACCGCAGAACCCCATTGTTCGCCATGGACTTCAGACGAATCACGCCGGTGGTTGTCTCTTCCGTTCCTCCGATGATATCGTCAATCAGGTCGGACCGGCGCGCGTGTATGGTCGATACGAGGTCGGCGCCGTCATCCATGGTAATCACCGGTCTTGTGTCCAGAACCGAATTGATGTGGCGGTAATATGTGTCGGTGTCCTCCGCGTTGATGGCATGGACCGGGATATCCTGATGCTTGACGAGATAGGCGGCCACATAGTCCTGCGTGCTCAGAGGATTTGACGCGCACAGGGAAAGCTCGGCGCCCCCCGCCTTCAACGTCTCCATAAGACTGGCCGTTTCTGTAGTAACGTGGAGGCATGCGCCCAGCCTGATCCCTTTCAGCGGCTTTTCCTTCGCAAATCGTTTCTTGATACTGTTCAGGACAGGCATGCTTTTGTTTGCCCAGTCAACGCTCGATTTGCCTTCCTCCGCCAGTCCTATGTCTTTGATATCGAAATCCATTGTTCCTCCTGAATGTTTCTTCACGTCTCCATTGATACATGCTGATGCCCGTCTCCTCAGAGGAGATGGGCATCGACAGTTCCGGTTGGGAGAGTCATTGCTCCATGACCCTATTCCTTGATTCCCGATTCTTTCTTCAGCTTCTCCACCATATCCGTCTTTTCCCATGGGTAGTCGTCCATGAAGAGGGTTTTTGATATCTTCCGGTAGATGTCGCCATTGAGAAGGTCGAAGCGTTCTATCATCGCCTTCGGGGTGAGATCGAAGACCTTTTCCACGATGGACGACATTTTCTCATCGGGGATCCGTCCCGTGTTGAAGGTATTGATATAGATGGACATGGGCCGCGCGACACCGATGGCATAGGCCAGTTGGACCGAACAATGGCTCGCGAGACCGGCGGCCACAATATTTTTTGCCACATGGCGCACGCCGAACACGGCGGAACAGTCCACCTTTTCAGGCGATTTGTTTACCACCGCCCCTCCCCCGAGCTGCGCTCCGGGGTATCCTCCATAGAGCTGGCAGACCAGCTTGCGCCCGGTGATGCCCGAGTCCGCGGCGCTGCACGAATGGATTGCCTGCCATTCTCCCGTGGGATTGAACAGAAACTCCGTTTTGTCGTTGACCCAGTCGGCCAGGCACTCAAAGGCTATATCCTTTGCTGTCGGCTCGATCTCTTCATTTTCAGACACATGCCGGTAATCGATGGCATTGGACATGAGGACCTTGGTGACATGGGTGGGTCTGCGGTTATTGTCATAATTCACGGTGACCTGCCCCTTACCGTCGGGGGCGAATATGGGATTCCCGCACGCCTCGAAGGCCCGCATCATCCGGTTCACCAGAACATAGGGAAGGGGAAGCAGCTCGGGGGTTTCATCGCAGGCATATCCGTACATGATGCCCTGATCTCCCGCGCCGATCTCTTTGTATTTTCCCAGATCCGCCCGCGTGCCGATATTGATGTTGGGGGATTGCGGAATGATCGTATTGAAGACACCCAGGGAGTGGCCGTTGAGACCCACCGCCGTGTCGTTGTACCCCAGAGACAATACCGACTGGCGGATACTTTTCTCGATATCGATGTATACTCTCGTGGAAACCTCGCCTCCCACGATACAGTATCCCTTTCCCAGGAGCACCTCGAGACCGCAGTGGGGCATGGTGTTGATATCCATCCCCGCCTTCTTTTCTTCATCCAGTATGCGCGCTATGATATCCGCCGCGATCGTATCGGCCACGATGTCCGGATGTCCCACCTTGACCCCTTCAGATGTTATCTGCATGTGTTTCTCCCTTCTCAGGCATGTGTTGAATGTCTTCCGGAGAGACGATACCCCCTGATATGATCAGGGTGAACGCCTCCTCAACCGTCATATCAAGGGTGATCATGTCCCCTTCCGGAACCATTATGTAAAATCCCGATGTGGGGTTCGGGGTTGTGGGGACGAAGACATTCACGCACCTCTGTAATGTCTTGGCCTGCACCTCCCCCCGGCTCACACCGGTCACAAAAGCTATCGAGTACAACCCCTTCCGCGGATACTCGATGAGAACCGCCTTTTTGAAGCTTTGCCCCTTATCGCTGAACACGGCGTCAACGAACTGCTTCAGGGCGTTATATATCCCCCTCACCAAAGGTATCTGCCGCACCATCCTGTCGCCGAGGAGGGCGAGTTTTTTCCCGAGATAACTCCTTGTCACCAGCCCGATCGTAAAGATGAGTATAAGGGTGATGATAACTCCAAGACCCGGGATGTGAAAGGGAAGAAGCTGATCGGGATGATACCTGGCCGGAACAAACCGTACCAGGTTATTCATGAGCTTGATGATAAGATAGAGAACATAGATGGTCACGCCGGCCGGTATGACGGCGACCACCCCCGTGAGAAAAACACCTCTAATGCTCTTCTTTATCCTCTTTATCATCCCCTGGACCACGCGCCTCTCGAGAACAGCGGGCTTATATCAGAAAGTGTTCCCCTCTGCAACAGAGAAGGCGAGGCACAAGCGACCTCGCCTTCTCCACGACCTCATCCGACAGGGTATCGGACATTCAACTTTTTTTCTTTATCTTGTTTTTATCGCCCAGCAGGACACACTTCGGTTTCCACCCCTTCACGGAACCCTCGTCAACCTGGACATAGCTGGCAATGATGATGAGGTCGTCCCTCGAAGCCTTGCGGGCCGCGGCCCCGTTCAGACATATGATGCCGGATCCTCTGGCACCCTTGAGCACGTATGTGGAAAACCTCTCACCGTTGGACACATTGTATATGTCAACCTTCTCATAGGGGGCAAGATCAGCCGCGTCCATCAGGTCCTTGTCAATGGTTATGCTCCCCTCATAGTGAAGATCGGCATCGGTAACCGTAGCCCGGTGGAGTTTTGATTTCAGCATCGTTCTCTGCATCGTTTCACCTGCCTACATAGTTTCTCCAAACACGTAATTATCGATCAGCCGCGGCGTTCCGACCCACACAGCCAGAGCCATTACGGATCTGTGCGCTTCCACGAATTCGACATCAGCCATGGTTTCAACATCGCATATCTTGACGTAATCGATCCGGGCGCCCGGGTGGCCGTCGATAAAATCCCGCACCGCATATCTGATCTTTTCGGCGCTTGTCTCGCCCCGAGCGTACAACTCCGATGCGAGTTTCAGTGAGCGGCTCAGGCTCAGCGCGGACTCCCGCTCATCCTCTTTCAGGTACGCGTTCCGGGAGCTCATAGCAAGGCCGTCCGGCTCCCGCACCGTTGGTATGCCGATAATCTCGATATTCATATCGAGGTCAGCCACCATTTTCTTTATCACGGCAAGCTGCTGGAAATCCTTCTTGCCAAAAACAGCCGTATGCGGCTTGACGATGTTGAACAGCTTCGCGCAGACTGTCGCCACTCCTCTGAAATGGGTGGGCCGTGTCAGGCCGCAGAGATTTTCAGTAATACCCTCAACCGTGACGTAGGTGCGGTACGGTTCCGGATACATCTGCTCGTTGGAAGGATAGAAGATGACGTCTACCCCCGCATTCCGGGCAAGCCGCTCGTCCCGCTCAAAGTCGCGGGGATATTTCTCCAGATCCTCATTCGGTCCAAATTGTGTGGGATTCACGTATATGCTGGCTACCAGACAGTCCCCCCGGGTCTTCCCTTCTTTCATGAGCTGCAGGTGCCCCTCATGGAGATACCCCATGGTGGGGACAAAAGCGATCCGCTTCCCCCGGAGCCTGAGGGTTTCTGAAAAATCCTGCATGTCACGTACTGTCGTAATAATATCCATACGTCCAGCGCTCTCCCACAAAAAAAGCCTCGCCGCTTTGAAACGGGAGGCC
>CAZAST010000040.1:0-2291 GCA_964487805.1 uncultured Syntrophaceae bacterium | reverse complement strand
CATACGTCCAGCGCTCTCCCACAAAAAAAGCCTCGCCGCTTTGAAACGGGAGGCCCTGAACGTACGCGCTCTTTTCTGCTGCCCTGGCTCTCTTCCGTCCCAGTCCATACACATGGATCCAAGCGGACGAACTGCCACTACCAGAAGCGTGTTGCCCTGTCAAGATTTTTGTGTGAAAAAACAAGAGGCATCCCGCAACATATTTTTCTCTACCGGTCGCGGACAACAGGGTGGGAAGGCGGATTTCCTCGTTTCCATTCCGTTGGCCACATATGTACCGAACGGGGTATTGACAAACCGATATAAGTGACTATTATACGTGAAACTGTTCGATAGCGCCCGGGTCCGGGTATTGCCGTAACCCGGGGTACGTATATTCTACACATTTCACGCTGCAGCGGACGAGAGGGGTAGCCGATGTCATCTCTATATGTATGCAAAACAACGGGGATCTTTATAACGGAGCCGTGCCAGGATACGGCCTGCGAGTGGTGGCTGAAGAATGAAACATTCTGCAACTGCACCTGGGTTGCCTGCAACTACGGCCCCTTCACGCTCGAGGAGGTGGGCGAGATGATGGGCGTTACCCGGGAGCGAATACGGCAGATAGAGGCGAAAGCGCTCAAAAAACTGCAGCACAAGAAAAGAAAGGACCAGTTAATCGACTTCGCGGCAATGAAAGACTTTGACTAGCACCCTACCCTTTTTTCCGTGCCTTGAGGTTGTCGAGAAATTTCTTCATGTGTTCACGGATCTCCGTCCGCGAGAAAAGGAGCTCGGAGATCTCCAGTTCATATTCCAAAGCCGCGCATTTATCGAGACGGGGAACGATCTCTGATATCTTTTTGACAGCCTCCACCGCCTGAGGGGGTTTCTGGACGATATGAGACGCGATTGATCGCGCGTCCTCCATGAACGCCTCCGGTGCAGACACCTTGTTTACCAAACCGATCCGGAATGCTTCCTGCGCACCGATGGGTTCCCCCAGCATGGCAAGTTCTTTTGCCTTGGCGGTTCCCACCATACGCCTGAGCGGGTCGAAGAGCGGATTGAGTCCGAATTTCAGCTCCGGATGTCCGAATATGGCCGTTTCAGAGGCGACAATGATATCGCACGCGGTCACCAGATTGAACCCTCCCCCGAGAGCGATACCGCTCACCGCCGCGATAACCGGCTTTTTGAAGGCGCATATTTTTTGAAGGCTCTCGATCATGAGTCTCCAGTAATCTTCCAGTTTCCCGCTTTCCAGTATCGCCATTTCCGCAAGATCGATGCCCGCGGAGAAGACCCTGTCTCCCCCGGTCATAATAACGGCCCGCACGGAATCGTCCTCCTCCATCCGGCCGAAACAGCGCATCAGTTCGTGTCTCATCTCCACGGAAAGGGCGTTCATCTCATGCTGACGGTTCAGGGTGAGAACCGTATACCCTTCTTCCTTCGCGAGCAGTATGGTGTTATATTCCATGTCAATCAAACCTGTGAACATATCGCGTAGATTTCACATCCCCACCCCCGGTCTGTACAGATAATCAATACCGGAACCGGTCTCTCCCAGCGCTGCGGCAACGGAGGAGATTGCTTCACCCATGATATACCGCAGCAGCCCCTTGCGCTTTTCCTCCGGGTAGATGACTTCAGGCCTTCCCTCTATTCCGGCGAGCTGGGCGGCCGTATCTATGGCGTAATCCATATTTCCCAGACTATCGACAAGACCAGCCGCAAGGGCCTGCCTTCCGGTGAATATCCGCGCGTCCGCGATCCGTTCTATCTCCTGTCGGTCGATGTGCCTGTTAGAAACAACCGCCTCGATGAACTGGGCATGGATATCGTCGATCACTCCCTGGACCAAAGCCCTTTCAGTGAGGTTCATCTCGCGTACCGGAGACCCCATATCCTTGTACTCCCCCGCCTTGACGACGGTAGACTTCAGTCCGATCTTCTTCAGCAGCTCTTCTATCTGGGAAAATTGCACCACAACGCCGATGCTTCCGGTTATGGTGCCGGGGTTGGCAATGATCCGGTCGGCGGCGCAGGCTATGTAGTACCCGCCCGATGCCGCGACCGACCCCATCGAAACAACCACTTTTTTGGATTTCTTGACCGTCAGGACCTTGTCATAGATCTCCTGGGAAGGAACCACGGCTCCGCCGGGGGAGTTGACACGCAGGACAATCGCCTTGATGCCGCCATCCCGCTCATATTTCTCAAGCTGCCTGACAGCGTCCCGTGAGTCGCTGAGAACACCCTCTATCGGCACAACGCCGACCTTGTCCTTGAAGGAGAACCATGCA
>CAZAST010000039.1:2104-13942 GCA_964487805.1 uncultured Syntrophaceae bacterium | reverse complement strand
TCCGAGACGATACCGACACAGGGGATCCTTTCGCTGGAAGACAAGTTTCTGTACGGCCAGGGGGAGAACAAGACCCCCGCGCGGCTGCCGGAGGATGTTCTGAAAAAGATACAGGAAGTGGCCGTCAGGACCTTCCGGATCCTGGGACTGAAGGTCTACGCCCGGATCGACATGTTCGTCCCCGGCGACGGGCGGATTGTCGTCCTCGAGCCGAACACCCTTCCGGGGATGACCCCCTCCACGGTTCTTTTCCATCAGGCTGCTGCTGCGGGGATCACGCAGACCGGTTTGATCAGCCGGATTATAGATCTGTCGCTCGAGGCTCACGCGCGGAAGAAGGGTCCGCTGTAAAACCGGGTGGCGCATGAACGGAATCTTCACTACCATTGACAGATTCGGGAGGGCCGTCCTCGACAATATCGAGGAGATGGGGAAGATTTTTATCCTCTTTCTCTCCGTCCTGATATGGATGGTGCGCCCCCCCCTGAAGCTGCGCCTCATTTTCAAGCAGATGGAATTTGTCGGAGTGAAGTCCATCTTTGTCGTCGTTCTCACCGGTACCTTCACCGGAATGGTCATGGCGCTGCAGGGGTATTACGGATTCCGCATGTTCAACGCGGAGAGCCTTGTCGGTTCCACCGTCGCCCTGGGGATGACCAGGGAACTGGGCCCGGTTCTCACCGCGCTGATGGTGACCGCCCGGGCGGGTTCCGCCATGGCCGCCGAACTGGGAACAATGCGCGTGACCGAGCAGATAGACGCCCTGTCGGTCATGGCCGTGAATCCCGTCAAGCACCTCATTGTCCCGCGGGTCATCGCGGGGGTGATCATGCTCCCCGCCCTCACCATCGTTTCCGACTTTATGGGGATCCTCGGGGGGTACTTTGTGGGGGTACTGATCCTCAATATCAACGAAGGGGCCTTTGTAAAGAATATCACCAAGATGGTGGACCTGAACGATATCTACAACGGTCTGATCAAGGCGGCGTTTTTCGGTCTGATCCTGTCTCTTATCGGCTGTTACAAGGGATTCAATACAACCGGCGGGGCTGAGGGGGTGGGAAAAGCGACAACGGAGGCGGTCGTCCTCGCGTCGATCTCGATCCTGATCAGCGATTATTTCCTGACCGCCATCATGTTTTAAGAAGGGACTCCCGGGGAACGATATGATCAAGCTGGTGGATGTCCACAAGTCGTTCGGACGGCAGAAGGTTCTGGACGGCATCAACCTCGAAATAGAGGACGGCAAGACCACCGTCATCATCGGCGGGAGCGGCGGGGGAAAGTCCGTGCTCCTCAAGCATATTATCGGCCTTCTGCGCCCCGACAGGGGGCAGGTTCTGGTGGATGGCGTGGATATTGCTTCTCTGAACGACAGGGATCTAAACGAGATACGGAAGAAATTCGGGATGCTCTTTCAGGAGGCGGCGCTCTTTGATTCCATGAACGTGATGGAGAATATCGCCTTTCCTCTCAGGGAGCACACCAGAAAAAAAAATGCCGAGATCCGTCGGATCGTGGCGGATCGGCTTAAGGCGGTCGGACTTTCCGGCATCGAGGAGAAGATGCCGTCGGAGTTGAGCGGGGGCATGAGAAAAAGGGTGGGCCTCGCCAGGGCGATCGCTCTGCATCCGCAGATCGTTCTCTTTGATGAACCCACGACCGGCCTGGATCCCGTAATGACCGAGGCGATCAACGAACTGATCATGGAAACACAGAGGAATTTCGACCTGACCTGTGTCGTTATCAGTCATGACGTGCAGTCGATTTTCAAGGTGGGGCACCGAATCGCCATGCTCTATGAGGGGCGGATCGTGGAATACGGGACTGCCGAGGAGATACACCATTCTTCCAACCCCGTACTCAGACAGTTCCTCTCAGGGAGCCTTGAAGGCCCGATCAACGTGATGTAAGGGGCATGACGGGAAGGCTGAACCTCGCGCCTCCCCGATACAGAAGAACGGAGAAGAAGATGTCTTCAATCAGCACGGAAGCAAAGGTTGGCCTGTTCGTTCTGGTGGCGCTGATCTTGCTGGGATACATGTCATTCAGGGTCGGCGAAGAGGGGTTCGGCCTCAAGAAGAAGGGCTATCCGGTGCAGGTGATGTTCGACAGCGCCACGGGCCTCGAAAAGGACGCATCCGTGCAGATCGCGGGCGTCGAGGTAGGGCGGGTCGAGGATATCACCCTCAAGGACGGAAAGGCTCTGGTCACGCTCCGGATCATCCCGGAGGTCATGCTTGCGGAGGACGCCGAGGCCACCATCAAGGCATACGGCATCCTGGGTGACAAATATGTCGATATCGCCCCCGGAACGCCGGGAGAGGAGCGTATAGAAGCGGGCGGACAGATTGCCCGAACGGGGCGGCAGGCCGATATCGACAAGCTCCTCAGCGAACTCGGCGCCATCGCCGGGGATGTGATGGAAGTGACCGCCTCGCTGAAAAATACCGTGGGGAGCGTGGAAGGCGAGGAGAACATCAGGGCGATCATTCATAATACCCGTGTCATCACGGAGGACTTGGGCCGTATCGTGCGTCAGAACGACGCGAAGCTGAGCCTGATGGTGGAGAACCTCAGCGAGGCGTCCGTGGAAATGCGCAGGGCCTTCGCGACGCTGAACAGCATTGTGGAAAAGGTCGACCGGGGAGAGGGGACCATCGGCCAGCTGGTTGAGAACAAGGAGGCCTTCGATAATCTCAATCAGTCCCTTGCCTCCCTTCGGGATATCACGGACAAGATCAACCGGGGTGAGGGTTCCATCGGGAAGCTGGTCAATGACGAGGATACCGTCGAAAATCTCAACGCGAGTCTGAAAAGCCTCGAAAAGAGTATGGAGGGGATCGACCGGTTTGTATCGAAGAGCGAGCAGTTCAGGACTTTTCTCGGCTACCGGGGGGAATACCTCTTCGACAGCGGCGACGGGAAGAGCTATCTCGATCTGACGATACAGCCGAAAGAGGATTACTTCTACGTTCTCGGTCTGGTGACCGATCCACGGGGTGAGCGGACGGTGACCGATTCAACGACGAACGGTGTAACGACGCGGACCGAATCGTGGGAGAAGGACGAACTCCTCTTCACCGCCCAGATCGGCAAGCGGTTCAAAGATGTCGCCCTCAGAGGGGGGGTTTTTGAATCGACGGGGGGCGTGGGGGTGGACTACTTCGCCCTGGACGACCGGCTGAAGCTCACCTTCGAGGCCTTCGACTTCGGCAGCGACCGGAACGCCCATCTCAAGACGTACGCCGAGTACCGGCTCATGAAACATATCTACCTGTCGGCCGGGTGGGACGACTTTATCAGCAACGAGGGGGGAGAATCTCCCTTCATCGGTTTCGCGATCAGGTTCGAGGATGAGGATCTCAAATATCTCCTCGGGAGCGTCCCCATACCGAAGTAATGGGGCCGGTACGTTGACAGGCTGGTAAGCTGATGAGCCAGACAGCGAACAGCCAGGAGCTGACGGGCTGATCCCCTTGACATTGTCTGACGGGTTCATATATTAAGCCCGATCAAGCGACGGGACGGGATGAATCGATGTATTTCAGTGCACCCGAAATATCCCTCGTGAAGAATGCCTTCCGGCATGCCGGGGAGCTGGCCGAGGACTATTTTTCTCTGGGGAGAAGCGGGCTCAAGGATCACCGGTACAAAGTCAAGACGCTCGCCCATCTCAGCGATCACGAGACGGACGAGAGGGCGTTCGCTCATCTGTGCCGGTATATGTATCAAAAGGATGGCAGGGAAGATCATCCTGATAATTTCTATTTCTTTACGGTCTGTCTCCAGGATAACCGGATCCTTGACGCGGTGAAGAGGAGCGAACCCTTTGTCAAGCTTGAGCCCCTCATGCTCTACATCGCCGCCCATGAGCTCGCTCACATTATCCGGTTCAACAAGAGGGAGATCGATTTTGACGCGCCTATGGAAGAGAAGATGGCCGAGGAAGAGAAGGTTCACACGATTACCAGAAGCATGCTCAAGCCGATGGCGGGGGCGGATCTCAATCTGGTCCTCGACTGTTTCAGCAACCGCTATCGCATAGGGGATATATGTAATTGACGCCCTTCGGGAATGAACAGTTCACGGAGCGGCTGGCGAGATATTACGTGGTGGAGGTTTTGGTAGTATGCCGATTTATGAGTATCAGTGCAGCAAGTGTGGAAGAAAGTTCGAAGTTTTGCAGGGTATCGCGGATCCGGCGATCAAGAAATGCAAATTCTGCAATGGGCCGGTGAGCAAGCTCATGTCTCTGACCTCGTTTCAACTGAAGGGGTCGGGATGGTACGTGACCGATTACGGCGGAAAGAAACCCGCCGCCCAGGAAACGGCAGCGAATGAAACCGCTTCCTCGTCGTCCGAGAAAACAACCGCAGAGGGTTCAAAGCCTTCTTCTGAAAAGACCGAATAGCCGAGGCTCCAGCCTCCTTCTTACAGATGGCCGGGTATCCTGTCAGGATGGAACCCGGCCTGTTTACGCTCAGCCCCCCCGGTGTTCATTTCTCAGCAGGTCTCCCACGATTTTGACGGGATTGAATGTCCCGGAGGGCACCGCCGCAAAGACCGTATTCCATCCCGCCATGGAACCGTTCCACAGTCCCGGAAGTTCCAGAACCTTCACGGGTTTCCCTTCATGAGATTTATGCGAAATGATCCCGGTTTTCCGGTCCACGTACCGTTCCAGATTGAACTTTTCCCCCCGGTAATCCTTGATACCGCACACCAGATCAACGGGATTGAAATAGGTGGATGATTCCCAGATGGCCCTCTGCCGCCGCGATTCAAGATCGGCCTGCGCCTTCTCAACGATCTGCAGTGACCGGGTTCCGTCCCCTTTCTCCACCCAGAAGGGGCCGCCGCCGGGCTCTCCTTCGTTTTTCACCATGCCGCAGACGCGCAGGGGACGGTTGAGTATATCGAACAGGATCTTCTGTTTTCCAGTATCGGAGAGTGTCTCAAATTCCGGAGGCGCCGAGCGGGAAAGACGCTGGCGGCAGAAGTCGGCTATCTCAAAGAAAGAATCTGTATCACGCGTTGCGCCATCGAGAAACCGCAGATAGCGGAATATCTCCTCCTGGAGTTTTATGAGATAACCTCCCAGGATTTTCTTGTGCCATACGGTTTCCGTCTTCAGCCGGTCGGGGACGACATTATCGATGTTTTTCACAAAAATGACATCCCCTTCAATTTCGTTCAGGTTTTTCAGAAGGGCGCCGTGCCCTCCGGGCCTCAGGACCATCCGTCCCGTTCCGTCGCGAAAGAGGCGGCCGTTCTCGTCGATGGCCACCGTATGTGTTGAGGGCGACTGAACGGAGAGAGAAAGATCAAAGCTGACGCCATAGGAGGTTTCATATCGATCGCGCACATGCCCAATGTATTCTTCAACCGCCGTCCGGTGTTCTTCGGACATGGTGACGTGCATCCTGCAGATATGACGCTCATCCTGTACGTACATGATCGCCTCAACCAGATGTTCTTCCAGTGCGGTGCGGCTTCCATCGGGATAGGCGTGAAATTTGATGAGCGCTTTGGGGAGATGGCCGTAGTCCAGGCCCTTCGGGGTGAGAACATACTCCAGCACCTCCCGGATATTTTTACTCAGCAGGTCTTTGAAGTTCCGGCCGTCCCGCGCGGCCAGGCGAGCAAGGTCATCGTAGAAAGCAAAGCGCGGGATCTGTTTTTGAAGGACCCCGGCGTCTTCCGTGGCGTTGAATGCCTCCATTTCGCCCCATTCAAACCATTGTTGAAACATACGACTCGCGGCCCCCGAGGCGGGGACGAATTTCGTCATCCTTCCCCGTGAAGCGGCCCGGTCGTGCAGGGCGATCAATCCCTCATGATCTGCGCCGGGAATCGCGACGATCCCGTCTCCGATCGAACAGGCTCTGGCGAGCGGGAGAGGGATCGTTTCACCGCTGAGAGTCTCAAGCTGAGACAACACTCCCTCTTCGGTCAGGCCCGCAGCCCTGATGATTTGCAGATCTTCTTCTGTAAACGGTTCTTTCGACATGGCGGACTCTCCCCGGATCTCTTTGTGCATCGTGTGCTCATTATATCCGATGGAAGAGAAAAAAACAAACCAGGCCCTCTTTTCGTGTACTGTTCCTTGGGGAAATGTGGTAGATATTTTCAACTGAGAAGTATCATAAGAACGATTCCTTTGAGGAAAAATGTTAAAAAACCGGGGGGTTATGATCGCTGCGAGTGACCACCGCATCATCGACGAGATCGGCGATGGGTACTGGGAGGTTGACCTCTCCGGGAGGATTATCTTCTTCAACGATGCCTTGTGCAGGATGACGGGGATAACGGCGGAGGAACTGACCGGGATGGATTACCGGTCATGCACCTCTCCCGAAACCGCCCGGAAGCTTCTCCCCATTTTCAAAGAGATATACCGGACGGGCACCCCCGCTTCGCTTGTTGATGTGGGGATTGTCAAAAAGGATGGTACCGTAGCAACCCTCGAACTGTCCGTATCGCTGATGAGGGACGAGGCGGGGAAGCCGGTTGGTTTCCGCGGTGTGTCGCGGGATATCACCCCCCGCAAGCAGGCGGAGGAGGAGATACAGGCGTACCGGGAGCACCTTGCGCTCATCAATCAGATACTCCGCCACGACCTGACGAATGATCTCCTGGTCACACAGAAAGCCCTGGAACTGTATGAGCGGTCCCCCGAGGAGTATCTCCTGAAAGAGGCCCTGGAGCGTGTCAGAAAGAGTATGGCCCTCATCCGGCGGATGAGAGAACTCGAATCCTTTATCGCCCTGCACAAGGAACTGAAGGCTTGCGAGATACTGCATGTTGTTCGAGAAGTGGCCGAGGGATACCCGTTCCTGGATTTCACCATCACCGGGAAGGCCATCGTTATGGCGGACAGCTCTCTGTTTTCCGTTATAGACAACATCGTGCGTAATGCCGTTATCCACGGAAAGGCCGACAAATTCGAGGTGACCATCAACCGGCGGGAGGATACGTGCGAGGTACTGATCGCTGACAACGGATCCGGCATCCCCGACGAGGTCCGGGAGAAGATCTTTGATGAGGGGTTCATATACGGTGAAACCGGACATACCGGTCTCGGACTCCACATTGTGAAACGGGTCATGGAAACCTACGGGGGGCATGTCCATGTCCGGAACAACGAACCGACAGGGACGATCTTTACGCTCATATTCAAGCGGGTGGAATAGGGAAAGAGGGTTCTTCCTATTTACGCTCTCCCTGTACGGCACAGGGGAGGGGCCGCTCCGTATCCCTGAAAATATGGTTTCCTGCAGTGAATTCCGTATGCCTTGTGAACGTCGGTTTTTTCTATAGCTTGGACCCTGTTGTGCCGATAGAGTGAGGAGGGGAGAAAATATGGCAAAGATAGACGCTTTTTTTAAATTGATGCATGAACAGGGCGCGTCGGATCTCCATCTCATTGCCGGGCAGCAGCCCGCTCTGAGGATCCGCGGCGAGATCGAACGGGTAAAATATCAGCCTCTGGAAAACGACGCGCTGAAGGCGATGCTCTATGAAATAACGCCGGAGCATAAGATCAAGGAATTCGAAGAGACGGGGGATGTTGATTTCGCGTACGAGATACCAAACCTCGCCCGGTATCGGTCCAACTTCTTCCAGTAGAGGCTGGGGGTGGCCGCTGTCTTCAGAGAAATCCCCAGTAAGATTCTTACACCGGGGCAGCTGGGTCTTCCTCCCGTGACCGCGAAGCTTGCGTCTCTTCCGCGGGGGCTCGTTCTTGTGACGGGACCGACGGGGAGCGGTAAATCAACGACGCTGGCCGCCATTATCGACGAGGCGAACCGCGCGCGCAAGGATCATATCATCACCATTGAGGATCCCATCGAATTTGTGCATGAGAACAAGGAATGCATCGTCAATCAGAGGGAGGTAGGGCTGCACACCGTATCCTTCGCCTCCGCCCTCCGCGGCGCCCTGCGGGAAGACCCCGATATCATACTGGTGGGCGAACTCAGAGACCTGGAAACGATCTCTCTCGCCATTGAAGCGGCATCGACGGGCCATCTTGTCTTCGGGACGGTTCACACATCGAGCGCGGCGAAGACGATCGACCGCCTCATAGAGGTATTCCCCGCCAACGAACAGATGCAGGTGCGATCAACCCTCGCGGACGGCATTCGCGCCGTCCTGGCGCAGGTGCTCTTCAAGCGCGTGGATAAGGTGGGCCGCTGTCCGGCCCTCGAAATCATGATCGCCACACCGGCGGTACGCAATCTCATCAGGGAATCGAAGACATACCAGATCCCTTCCATGATACAGACGGGGCGAAAATACGGCATGCAGCTTCTCGACGACTCCATTATGGAGCTTCTCCAGAAGGGATGGATCAGCAGCGAGGAGGCATACATGAAGGCCAACGACAAGACGAAATTCAGGCCTTTATTGAAGGTGCCGCCGGCCGATTTTACGGAGGTATAGGTCTGAAGGAGGCCGCGTTTCGCTTGAAGCTCAGCTGATACATGTGTCCGTCAACAAGGAACGACAGCCATGAGAAAGCAGGAAATTGAATATCTCCTTGCCCGTATGCTTGATTCACATCAGGACATCTCGGACCTGAACATCACGGTGGGAAAACCGCTGCAGGTGGAAAGCTCGGGCGAGCTGAAAACCGTCGAGACGGATTTCTCCCCGGCCGAGATCACCCCCTTTCAGGCGGAGATATTCGCCCTGAACCTCATCAATCGGAATCGCTCCCTTCTGCGGACCCTGGTTGCCGAGGGTTCCTGCGACGCCTCCTATGAACTGCAGGGGAAGGCCCGCTTCAGGATCAACATATTCTCCCGGGGGGACACCTTTTCCACCGTCCTGAGAAAACTGGAGGATCGAATCCCCACCTGTGAAGAACTGGGGCTTCCGAAGGCGCTTCAGGACGTGTCCGAGGAGAAAAACGGTTTTGTCCTCTTTGTGGGCGCCACCGGAACCGGGAAGACCACATCGCTGACGGCTGTGCTGAATGAAATTAACGAGAAACTTCCCGTGCACGTCATCACCCTTGAAGACCCGATAGAATACAAACATTCTCACAAGCGGGCGACGTTTAATCAGCGCGAACTCGGCATTGATTTTGTCAGCTTCGCGAGCGGGCTTCGCGCCTCGCTGAGACAGGCGCCCAAGGTAATCCTGGTGGGAGAAATGCGCGACAGGGAGACTATGGAAATCGGTCTCACCGCGGCGGAAACGGGGCATCTCGTCTTCAGCTCCCTCCACACCATGAACGCGGGGCAGACGATCAACCGCATCGTGGGCATGTTTCCCCAGGAGGAGGAAACGCAGATCAGGGCGCGCCTCGCCGATACAATCCGCTGGATTGTCTGCCAGCGGCTTCTTCCCCGGATCGGCGGAGGGAGGGTCGCCGCTTTTGAAATTCTGAAAACCAATCTGCGGGTCAGAGATGCCATCCTCCACGGAGAGAGGGAGGGGAGGACCTTTCAGGAGATCATCGAGGCGGGGCAGGCCTTTGGCATGGTGACCTTCGACAATTACATCATCGGCCTCTACCGGGAGGGAATCATTACAGAAGAGACGGCCCTGTCATACGCCACGACCCGGGGGGTTGTGGGACGGGGCATTGATTCGATCAAGAGTTCGAAGGGCGAGGCCACGACCGAGATAGATAAGTTAGAGGTGGACTGGTAGGGAGGGCTGTATGGACGTGAAAGATACATCCCCCGATTTCATGGGGTCTGATTCATACGACGCGTCTGAAAAACCGTTTGATTATGTCGAGGAGGGCGGCAAAACGGCCCTCATCTGCGAGACTGATTCCGGTATCCGGGAACGGCTTGAATCGGCCCTGAAAAAGCTGGGGTACTACGTAACGAAGGCCGGCACCGCCTCGGACGCTCTGAAGAGTATGCGGTTTCACGGGTATGATCTCATCGCGGTGGGTGAAAACAGTGACAAGGACGTCATCCTGGACGACATTCGACGCCTCCCTATGGGCGTCAGGAGAAATATCTTTGTGATCCTTCTGAGCGAGACCATTCGCACCATGGACAACATGGCTGCCTTCGCCAGAAGCGTCAATCTTGTTATCAACCGTGAGCATATGGATGAGGCGGAGGCCATCATCGGCCGCGGCATTGCCGACAACGAGGCCTTTTATCAAACCTTCCGCGAGGCGCTGAAAGAGGCGGAACGCCTGTAATGCCTCCGGCTCATTTCCGGGCCAGGTATCCCCGCGCCAGAGCGGTATTCACATGGATAACACCCCGGTTCATATCCTTCATGGGATAGTCTTCCGTGATTTCCGGGAGCCTGTCGGCGTCGTCCTGGGTCTTGACGATTGAGCCCGCGGGCACATACCGGCGATCCGGGACGGTAACCCCCATCAGGAGGCAGCCAGGCTCGACCACGCATCCCGTTCCCACCCGCGATTTGAATATCAGGGTCTGCATCCCCACGAAGGTGTCGTCCTGCACCACGGCGGGGCCGTGTATCTGGACCTGGTGGGCGAGAGAGACCCGCTTTCCCACATAGACGGCGTAGTGTTTTCCATCGACCGCGCACAGATGTGCCTCAACGGTCTTCCCGTTTATCTCCGTTTCAAGGGCGTGTATCACCACCCCGTCCTGGACATTCGAGTCATCTCCGATGGAGAGAGGCTGCCCCTCGTCACCGCGAATGGACGCCATGGGCGATACCATGATGTTCTTCCCGAGGATGACATTCCCCATGACCGAAGCCATGGAATGGACATAGGTTGATGGATCGATCCTCGGGTATGAAACCACAGCGTTGAAGTCAGTCAGTACATTTTCGCTAATCATCCATTCATCTCCCTTTTTGCTTCGAAAGCTCCTTCCAGACCTCTTCGACGGCCGCTTCCGCTTTTCCCGGTTCCCCGTCGTTGTGTATGACGTAATCGGCGAAGGGAATCTTCTCGTCAAGGGGCATCTGAGACCGGAGCCGGTCCAGCGCCTCCTGTCGCGTGTACCCGTTTCTCTTCATGATCCGCCGTATCTGCGTCTCAGGGGACGCGTAGACAAGGATCACCGCGTCCATCTTTTTGTGCCGTCCCACCTCTATCAGGAGAGGGCTGTCCACGATGACGATGGCATCCCCCTCTGTCCGCCGGATCTCGTCAAGCCTGTTCCGCAATGCATGGGAAACGGTGGGGTGCACGATGCGGTTCAGTTCTTCCCGCTTCGCGCTGTCCCGGAAGACGATTCTCCCCAGAGCCTCACGGTCGATCCTGCCTTCCCCGTTCAGGATTTCCCTTCCGAAATGCTCGATGATTCCCTGCCATGCCGCTCTCCCGGGTTCCACTACTTCGCGCGCGAGGAGATCGAGGTCGATGACATGGGCCCCCCGTTTCCGGAACAGATCCGCCACGGTCGATTTTCCGCTTCCGATTCCGCCTGTCAGTCCGATGCGCAACATGGTATCGTTTCTAGCACAGGGAAGGCCTTCCATCAAACAGAAACTGGGGGCTTGACAAGATCGGGACAAATCATTTACCTATGCAAAAAAGGGAGGAACCGATGACAGTAAAGAATCTGCTGAAACATGCCGAACGGTTTGAAGTGGATACCTACAAGCCCCGGGATTTCAGAGAAAACCACGTCTCCTTCATGGGGGCTCCCGAGAAGCATCCGTACGCCGATGACAAGATTATTCTCATTCAGGATCCCTTCAGCGCGAGCATATCCTACTATGAGTTCGCCGCGGCCGATGTGGCCGGGGTGGAGGAGTTGCCGAATCTGGTGAGCTCCGAGGGAACATCCGTCAAGATGTGCCGTGTCTGGGTGCGAAAGGGGAGTATCGGGGTGCGTTCCGCTCCTTTCATCGTGGAGGACACGACGCGGA
>CAZAST010000039.1:0-2004 GCA_964487805.1 uncultured Syntrophaceae bacterium | reverse complement strand
TTGCCGTACTGCTCCGATATCCAGGACTGGTACTCATTGTTCCTGACGCGCCGCACCCACTCGGTTTTGTCCAGATACCAGAATATGGTCTTCCTGATCCCCGATTCGAATGATTCAGAGGGGCTCCAGCCCAGTTCTTCGTGCAGTTTCGTGAAATCGATGGCGTAGCGCCGGTCGTGGCCTGGCCTGTCCTTGACGAAGGTGATGAGTTCCCGCCGGGCGATCCCCTCGGGGAGAGCATCGTGTTCATCGAGGATCCGGCAGATCATCTCCACGATGACGATGTTTTCCATCTCCATGTTCCCGCCGATGTTGTATGTCTCCCCCCTCCTCCCCGACCGCATGATGGTCCAGATGGCGTCACAGTGGTCTTGAACGTAGAGCCAGTCCCTGACATTTTTTCCGTCTCCGTAGACGGGCAGTTTCTCCCCTTCTTTCGCGTTCAGGACGATCAGGGGGATCAGCTTTTCGGGGAACTGGTAGGGCCCGTAATTGTTCGAGCAGTTGGAGACCGTCACGGGAAGCCCGTAAGTTGCGCTGTAGGATCTCACCAGGTGATCCGACGATGCCTTCGCGGCGGAGTAGGGGCTGTTGGGGCGGTAGGGGGTGGTCTCGGTGAATCCCGGCGCATCGGGATCAAGGCTCCCGTACACCTCGTCAGTGCTGATGTGATGAAAGAGGGCGAATTTTTCCGCCCGGGCCCGGGCCGCCTCCAGCAGGTTAAATGTGCCCACGATATTCGTGTAGATGAATGATTCAGGATTTTTGATCGACCGATCCACATGGGATTCGGCGGCGAAGTGGCACACCGCGTCGATCCCGTAACGGGAAAATATCTCGTCCATGCGTCCGCGATCGCAGATATCCGCCCGCTCGAAGAAATACCGTTCCGGATAATCGTGCTCGATACCCGTGAGGTTATCCGGATTTCCCGCGTAGGTGAGCTTGTCAACGTTGATGATCCTCCCGGTGAAATCGACCTGCTCAAGGAGGTATCGTATGAAGTTGCTCCCGATGAAGCCGCACCCGCCCGTGACCATGAGGTTTTGTATGTTCATCCGCTTCGCCATCCCATCTTTCATGCTCCCGGCTTCACTACCTCAATTGTGCGCTGAGTGTCAACCAAAATGCCGGGAGCGGCAGATTCATGGGGGCTCACCGGTAGTCTCCGTTTTATGGATTTACTTCTGACCCATCCTGGTGTACCATGACAACGTAATCTATCCGGAGATGAATGTTCTGACAATAAAACCCAGGAATTCATAAGGTCTGAGGTGTTACGTATGAACAAAAGCAGATGGATTATCATCATCTCTATGGGTATATTGGCCGCGCTTGTTCTTGTGTTCTTTCTGAACAGAGACATGTTCTTTCCCCCTGAAAAGACCGTATCGAAGGAGAACTCCGGGCTTGTTTCCGGGGAAGCCAAACGCCCCGGCGAAGGAGTCAAAAAGATAATCGAGCCTGCCGTACCGAAGGAAGTTACCCCCCCCTCGTCCGGTCCCGCAAAAACCGATCGAGATCTTCTACAGGAGCGGGTGAATCAGTTTTTTGAATACCTGGACAGGCAGGAATATGTCCAGGCTTGCAATCTCAAGGGAGGGTCCTACCGGCACTTCCTGGGCATTTTTTCGAAGCTCTCCGGGCATCACCCTGCCGTGGCGGGTGAAATGGATGATCTCATCCTCCTGCGGAGAAACATGGCACACTTTTTCCGGGTCATGGGGAAGAACGACATTAAGCTGGTGGTTGATATTCTATCCCATGAGGAGCGGGAGATTGAACGTGCCATGGAAGTGCTCTACGAATGGGGCGTGCGAGAGACAAAGCGAAAAGAGGGCGCGATCGAGGCGGATATGGGCGATCTGTACGAGTACGCGGGGTTTTTTCTCAATACCGTGGCGGGAAAGGCCTATCTGCTCCGAAGAGATTCCCGGGTACGGATACTGTTGACCTACTACTCAATCCTGATTCTTGACGAGGCGAACAGACTGCGGATGAATC
>CAZAST010000038.1:0-14042 GCA_964487805.1 uncultured Syntrophaceae bacterium | reverse complement strand
GACCGCCGATTCTCTGGGGATCGCGGGGATCTTGCTCTGTCTCTTCGCCGCAGGCTTCTTCTTTGTCTTCCCCGCATTCCGCAAGGTAGCCTGATCCTGCAGGCGATTCCCGGATGTCAAAAGGAAGGGTGGCTATTTCTTCATCCAGTCCGTGATCTCTTCCTTCTGATAATCGATCTGTTGAACCGCCAGGTCCATCTTCAGAACGATCCCGGAGTGCTTCAGGAGTTCCTTGTCCTTCTGCAATGCGCGGTACCGTTCGCCCCCCGCCTGGAGATCAGCGATGGCCCTCTGAAAGGCCTCTCCGATGGCCCGGCTCATATTGATGGAACCTGCCTTGAAGTTGAGAGCCGCCCCGTCTTCGGCGAGGGCCTCGGCAAAAATGGCGAGGTGTTTCATCTTTTCCATGGCCTGATCCATGATCCGCCATCCCGCCGTATTCTCGTTCTGGAATACCCATGAGGTCCGGATGTGCTGAAGCATCTCCGTGTATTTCTTCAAAAGCTCATCCTGCAGCCTTTCCACGAAGGAAGCCGGCATTTCGTGATCCCCCTCCGGAAGGGCATTTCTCTCCTCGGGGGGGAGCTTCTCAATAAGCCTCTGGAACCGCAGGGCGTGAATAGCCGATTCCCACGCCTCGCGCCTCAAAACGCGCCTGATGTGGGGATCATCGACTTTCTCCGCCTCGGCGTTGTAGTGCGGTATCAGGTTCCCCTCGTATTTTATATAGGATTGCAACATGGTTTCCCGGCTGGTGGGATCAAAAGGATAGGGACCGATCGAAAAGTCCGGCTCTCCCCCCAGCTCGCCGATAATCATCCCCAGCCAGTGCATATGCCACATTTCCTCGCGGCAGCGCGAGAGAAGACCAGCGCCGACCGGCGTGTCCTCCCCCTCCTGATAGCTGTGAATCAGGTATCGAACCACCGCGGCGTGTTCGTCGGTGAGGTCCCTGTTCAACATGTCAATCAACGCTTTTCTATCCATGATCTTCCTCCTTCAAAACGGGGAATTCTTATGTGATTCTGATTATCGGGAAGTATACCGTAAAGGGTGCGCTCTCGCAAGAGCGCAATAGCCGGGCGTGGTATCAGAAGAGGAAGACGCTGATGATCGACAGGATGACCCAGCGGAAGAAATCGACGAGGGGGTGCAGGAACCCGAAAAAGAAGAGGCCGATGATAATGAAAAAACCGTATGGTTCGAGGCGGGCAAGATAATGCCCCATCTGCTCGGGAAGAAATCCCATCAGGATCTTGGAGCCGTCAAGAGGCGGGATGGGAATCAAATTCAGGGCCGCCAGGATTACATTGATCTGAGCCATGAAGTAGAGGGCCGTCCCGGCGATGCTCTGTTCGGCGGGCGCGAGCAGCCTGAGGAGCAAAATGGAAAAGAAGGCGAGGATGGTGTTAACGATAATACCGGCAGATGAAATCAGGATAAATCCCCCGCGACCCACGCTGAGATTCCCGAAATTGACCGGGACGGGGCGGGCCCATCCGAATCCGACAAAAAAGAGCATCAGCGTTCCCACCGGGTCGAGGTGTCTCAGCGGGTTGAGACTCAACCGCCCCATCATCCTGGCCGTGGGATCCCCCAGCCGCCAGGCGACCCATCCGTGGGCCAGTTCATGCAGAATCACCGAGTATAAGAGGGGCACCGCTATCAGAGCAAAAGTCAGCGGATCCCTGATTAAGAGATTGATCAATCCCATCTACTCACCCCATAGATTCAGCGGCTCGCCACAGTGGATGCTCCGACAGCGGAGACACTCGCACTATGGCCTGCCATATCTGCTCCGGAACCGCGTATGCTATAGGAAGCATAGAAGAAAAGCAAATGTGATAGCCGAACGGATAGGGCACTGTCTCAGGGAAAAAGAGAGGCCGGCTACTTTTCTCTCTCAACAAGCCCCTTCACAAACCATCTCTGCATGAAGAGAACTACCAGGACCGGCGGCAGCATAACCAGCAGGGAACCGGCAAGGGCCACATTCCAGTAAGGGAGATCGTCCGCAGCGGGAATCAGGTGCTGAAGACCTATGACCGCCGTCATCATCTGGGGTTTCGTGGTAATCAATAGGGGCCAGAGATACTGGTTCCACCCATAGACAAATTCAATAACGACGAGGGCGGCAATGTTTGTCTTGGAGAGGGGAATGAGGATCTTCCTGAAAAAGGTCATGGCCGAAGCCCCGTCCATCTTGGCCGCCTCGCAGAGTTCTTCGGGGATGGTGAGGAAAAACTGCCTGAAGAGAAAGGTGCAGGTCGCCGAGGCAATGAGAGGCATGATAAGCCCCGTGTAACTGTCCAGGATGCTCCACTCCAGGGTCATCTCGATTTCGTGACCTGCAATCCACGAGGCTATGCCGTCAAGGTGCAGAAATCGCCACAATTCCTGGAAAGGACCCAGGAGATTCGCCGCCATTTCATAGGTAGGAAGAATTCGAACCTCCACCGGGAGCATGAGCGTGCAGAATACGGAAACAAAGACCACGGTTCTGAACCGATAATCGAAATAGACAATGGAGAAGGCCCCCAATAGAGAGACGACTATTTTACCCAGGGTGATTCCGGACGCCATAATAAAGGAGTTCAAGAGATGATTTCCCAGGTCGCCTCGCACCCAAGCCTCCCTGATGTTCACCCAGAATTGATCGCCGGGGATGAGCGGCATGGGAACCTTTGAGACGTCCTCAATGGGAAGGGTCGCGGCGATAACGGCGTAGATAATTGGAAAACCGACAATGATGATTCCCACAATCAGAAACACATAAGTAAGCGTATCCAGAATAGGCGTCTTTTCAACCATCGATCATCATCCCGTATATTGCACCTTCTGTTCCACGTATTTGAACTGTATGACGGTTATCACGATAATGAGGGTCATCAGCACAACAGACTGAGCGGCAGATCCTCCCATATTCAGGCCGATGAATCCGTCTTGATACACTTTGTAAACCAGTGTATTTGTGGCTCCGCCCGGTCCTCCCTGCGTCATGACATGAACAACACCAAATGTATCGAAAAAGGCGTAGATGATATTCATGACCGTCACGAAAAAGAGGGTCGGCGACAGGAGAGGAACCGTAATGGTCCAGAAACGCCTGAAGGGACTCGCCCCATCTATCGCCGCCGCCTCGATGAGAGATTTGGGAATCGCCTGCAGACCGGCAATAAAAAAGACGAAATTATAACTGATCTCCTTCCAGGCGCTTGCCATGATTATCATCACCATCGCATCTGAACCTCGTAACACGGGATTCCAGTCCACGCCGAACCACCGTTTGATCCCGAGGGCCACGATACCGTAAGAAGGATGAAGGAGAAAAAGCCACAGGATCCCCGAAATTGCGGGGGCTACGGCATAGGGCCAGATCAGCGCGGTTCTTACGACAGCCTTCACTTTCAGAGCCCGGTTTGCCATGGTCGCTATAAAAAGGCCGATGGATATGGATGAGGCCGCCACACACACACTGAAGAAGACGGTCGTTGCAATGGATTTCAGATAGAGTGGATCTTTGAAGAGGGCCGTAAAATTTGCGAACCAGATGAAGGTGCTGTGCTGGCCGAAAGGATCGCTTCGCATGACCGACTGCATGAGGCCCTGCGCAGCCGGCCAGTAGAAAAAGGTGAGTGTCACCACGATCTGTGGCAGTATGAGCAGGTATGGAAGTGTCTTCGAGGAAAAGATGGACCTTTTTATCATGGTTTCGCTGCCGGCACGGAGAACGCTTCCCCTGATTATGAGAGAAAGCGTTTCCCCTGCCGGTTTGTTAACGCCTTTTCCTATTTATAGATTTTCTCAAATTCCCGGAGTTGCTGGTTGCTCCGTTTAACCGCGCTGTCCAATGCCTCCTGGGCCGTCTTGGTATCGTTCCAGACAAGCTCCAGCTCTTCATTGATGATATTACGGATCTGAATGAAATACCCGAGGCGCAGACCGCGTGAAACCCTTGTCGGTTCCCGGCGCGTCAGCTGCTTGATTCCAACTTCCTGGTAGGGGAATTCCTTGTAATACCCATCTTTCTTCAGCTGTTCATAGGCGGCAAGGGTGATCGGGAAATATCCGGTCTCCTTGTGCCAGTATATCTGCATATCCTGTCTGCTCAGATGCTTCAGGAATGCCGCCACTCCCTTGTAATCCTTCTTATTGTGACCCTTGAACACCCACAGAGAAGCCCCGCCGATGATGCTGTTCTGGGGATTTTCCATCCAGGATTCCACGGGCATCGGCGCGACGTCCCACTTGAAATCTTTGGCCGACTTCTGAAGCTTTGCGATAGCGCTGATGGAGTCAATGTAGATGGCGGCGTTCTGAGCGAGAAACTCGGCCGTGGGTCCCTGAAACTTCTGGCCGCCGTAGAAGAAGCGTCCATCCTTCATCCATTCTTTCAGCATGGCTATATGGGCCACCACCTTGGGATTGTTGACAAGGAGTTCGCAATCAAGACCTTCGTACCCGTTCGCCTTCGAGGCAAAAGGAATATTGTGCATTGCGCTGTAGTTTTCCACCTGGGTCCAGGATTGCCAGCCGCATGTCAGACCGCCGGATACTCCGGACTTTATCAGTTTTGTCCCGATCTCACCCAGTTTATCCCATGTAACAGGTGTTTCTTTATCAAGCATCGGGATGCCGGCCTTTTTGAAGAGATCGACGTTGTAGTACATGACGGGAGTGGATGAATTGAAGGGCATGGACATCAGATCACCGTTCGCGTTCATGTAGTAGGAAAGGACCGGCTGGAGATACCCCTTCCAGTTGATGTCGTATCCTTCCTCTTTCATCAGTTTGTAGACGGGGTAGATAGCGCCGGAAAGCATCATGGTCTGGGTGCCTACCTCAAAAGACTGAAGGATGTGAGGCTGTTTCTTCGCCCGATAAGCAGCCACGCCGGCATTTACCGTTTCATCGTAATTCCCCTTATATGATCCTACGACTACGTAATCAGACTGGGAATCGTTAAATGCTTTTATCATGGTATCGACAACCTGGCCGCGGGGACCTTTCATCGAGTGCCACCAGTTGATGGTAATGGGTTCAGCCATGACCTGACCGGCAATAAAGAGCGTAAAAACTATCATTGCAGCCACAATAATCATCCTACGTGTTTTCATGTTCATACCCTCCATCGTTAGAGATCATATTATCAATGATACCAGAAACTTGCCTCGACTCTTTCCGTCCCATTTTGAAATGCGGGGTGAGTGTAATTCCTTATACATACTGAGTCAAGAAATATATTCCCCTTCCCCGGAGCCGCTTATTGCTGATAAAGGTTTCGGGGCATGTGGCACCACCGACACCCCTCCGTTGCATTTTCAGAAGAATAGGAGTAGATTGGGCGCACTCGAGCGGGTCTCTCTGAGCCTGCCGCCGGTGTTCAGCCGGAATAAAAATGAACCAGGGGTTTCCAATGGCGAATGTATCCCTACGAAACGTTGTCAAAAGATTCGGAAAGCTTGAGGTTGTTCACAGCGTTGACCTGGATATCGAGGACAACGAGTTTATCGTCCTCGTCGGACCCTCGGGATGCGGTAAATCAACCATATTACGTATGATCGCGGGACTGGAAAAGATCACCTCCGGCGAGATATACATAGGCGGACGCCTTATCAATGATGTTGCCCCCAAGGATAGAGGTATCGCCATGGTCTTCCAGAACTACGCCCTCTATCCGCACATGAACGTCTTCTCCAACATGTCCTTCGGCCTGAAGCTCAACAAAACCCCCAAGGAGGAGATTGAAGAACGCGTCGCAGAGGTCGCCGAGATACTTGAGATCTCCGAGTTTCTGTCCAGGAAACCCCATCAACTATCCGGCGGCCAGCGCCAGAGGGTCGCCATGGGAAGAGCCATGGTTCGGAAACCCTCCATCTTTCTCTTCGACGAACCCCTTTCAAACCTTGACGCCAAGCTCCGCACACAGATGAGAACAGAGATAAAGCTGCTGCACCAGAAAGTGCATGCGACCATCATATATGTTACCCATGACCAAGTGGAGGCAATGACACTCGCCGACAGGATCGTCGTCATGCGCGACGGATATATCGAGCAGGTCGGCGAGCCCATCGAGGTGTTTCAGCAGCCTGCAAACACCTTTGTGGCGGGCTTTATCGGGAGCCCCCCCATGAATCTAATCCCCGCACGGATACTCCGTGAAGAGACCGGCTTCATGATTGATTTTGACGGAAAGCTGAAACTGCCCGTGCCGCACAAGGAGGGGGCCCATCTCAGCGACGGGATGGACATTACCATGGGTATCAGGACTGAAGATTTCAAAATCGACAATGGGCAGAACGGCTTTCCCGAGGAATGGAAAATCGAAGGCCTGGTCGAAGTCGTTGAACCCCTCGGCGGGGAAACAAACATGCACATGAATTTTCACGGGGTGCGGCTCACTGCCAAAAGCGAGGGGAGGCGCATCATACGGGTGGGGGAAAAACTGAAGCTCGCCATCAACCTTAATCACCTGCACATATTCAGCGCAGAGACCACGCGGGCGGTTTACTAACGCCCTTCGCTGCGTACCTGAGCCGCAATGTCTCCATCAGCGGCGGGTGATGATATCCACCATCTCAGCGAACCCATCCCCCTCTTCCCCGCGCGTCACATATGCCGGGAGATATTTCATGCGGTCGGCAAAGGCAAGGACATTCCTGACCCCCACAGAAATGGGGAAGTACTGAAACATGGGTTCGTCATTGGGGGAGTCGCCGCAGAAAAGATACCCGTCTTTTACATCGTCCAGATCAACCCCCCACCGCTCCTTCGCGAAGATCTTCGTCATCTTCAACTTGTCATATTCCCCGAACCACCCATTGACGTGAATGGATGACACCTTGCACACCCCTCCGTGTTTCTTGAATATGGAGCATATCCTCTCAACATCATCCATCCCAAGGGGGTCGACATCTTCGCGGTAATCTATGGCCAGGTCAGCTTCCCGGTAGGCCTGGTCACTCGCTACGGCGGTCCCCTGAACAGTGGAGAGGATCTCGTCTCTCACCGACATCAGACGCTGTCCCTTTGCCCTCCGTTCCTCATCGGTATCCAGAAACCGTTTTTGAAGCTTCCCCTCCCCTATATCGTACCAGAAATAAAAAGCCCCGTTCTCGCCCACTACCCCGTCGACCGGCCACATCCTCGCGATATGGTCGCACCATCCGGCGGGACGGCCGGTAACAGGCACGATCCGGAGCCCCTTCTGTTTCATTGCCCACAATGCTGAAAAGGCCGCTGCATGCATCTTCCCCTGTACCGTGAATGTGCCGTCGATATCGAAAAAAACACCGGAGAGATTATCCGCGGAAAGAGTTTCAATAGATGCTGTCATCACTTTTTCTCCACACTTTTTAATAGTTGAATGGATATTTCTTTTCAACCAGCTCCATTTCGGGCATGACAGCCTTGATCGTCCCCGTCCAATCTGTTCATGCCTGTGACGATCTCGCAGATACCGTTTTACGCTTAACGCGCACTCCCGACATTTGAAAAAGAATTATGGCGAGGATGAAAGAGATCAACACAATAATAAAAGAGGCATTATAATCTGTGGTGACATCGTAAATCTTTCCGCTCAACCAGACGCCGAATGCCCCGCCGATACCCGGCGCAATCGAAATCACCCCCAGTATTTTTCCAAAGTGGGGTCCCATAAAGAGATCAGCGGCACGTGATGGAAAAATGGGAGCGGACGATCCGTATCCGAGACCGAACAGTATGGCATACCCGTACAACAGATATGGGCAACTCAGTTTCAGTTGCATGAGACTGACAACCCCCAGAAAGGCGCACCCGAGGCCGATTCCGAATGCCCTCCCGCGGCCGATCTTATCCGAAAGCCATCCAAAAAATATTTTTCCCACCGATCCCATGATACCAGCAAGCCCGAAGAAAAAGGCTCCCTGGATGGCGGTGAATCCCCTGTCAACGACGCTGGCAACCTGATGGATAAGGGTCCCTTGAATCGCTATAGGCGTAAAAATGAAAGAGAAAAAGAGAAACCAGAACTGTTTTGAGCGGAGGCTTGAATGGATCGTCCATATTTTTGTCTGGCTTGTTGAATCTCCCCCTGTCTGTCCGGGTTCCGGGGATAAGTGTTTCCCCAACTCTTCAGCACGTGCTCCATCAACATGCTGCCCGACCTCTTGAGGATTGTTTCGTTGAAGGAAGATGTTCAAAGGGACGATCGTGATGAGAACGAAAGCTGCCAGAGCGCAGTATGCGGTTCTCCAACTGAAATGGTCAATGACGAATTGAGTTGACGGGACAAGGATCTGCATCCCGAAGCCAATACCTGCCATAGCTATTCCTATCGCCAGCCCACGTTTCCGGTCAAACCATTTTGGCAGAATCATTCCATGGGTAATGAAGCCAACAGCAGAAACACCCACAGAGGTGATTACGCCGTACCAAACATAGAACTGCCACAACTCGTTTATTCGGCTGGACGCGAAAAGACCGAGAGCCACGACACATCCCCCGAACGGGATAACCACACGAGCCCCGAAACGATCGAAGAATGAACCGACGATAATCGCCGCAAGGGAGTGAACCATCATGAAACATGAAAAAACACCTGCCGTTGCCGCTCTGCTCCAGCCGAACTCCCTGATCAAGGCAATAAAGAAGACAGAAAATGAATACCAGATACCAAATATTATTAACAGATTAAGGAAAGACAACCCAACAATAACCCATCCATAAAAAAGCCGATGTTTCTTCATCAAAACAATATATTCCCCTCTTTTTTAAGTGGTCCGGAATCTACCGCTGAAACAATAAACAATGATAACAAGCCCCCCCTTTTGCACTTCACATATTTTCAGGACATCGCAGGGGGCCGAAGATTGTATGGTGAATTGATCCTCACGGCGTGTTACCGGCTCAATACCCGGACAGATTTTTTCGAATTATGATCTCTTCACGGCGCAGATCGGCCTCAAACTGATATCTTCAAACAGGACAGGGCCCTTGTTTCACCTTCCTTTGGCCTTCCGTTCCCGGTAGCGCGCCATACCCTCGCTGAACAGGCGCTCTTCCTCTTCGGTGTAGATGATCAGCTGCGGAACCGGCTGGGGCTGCCCCAGGTTATTCACGGAGACCATCGTGTAATAGGCGGTGAGAGCCTTGACGCGTTTTTTCGATTCCATCAGGTTCTCCGTGAACAGTTCCACCTGGACCTCCATGGAAGACCGACTGATAAAGATGATCCTCGTATTGACAATAACCAGTGATCCCACAAGGACGGGATGAAGAAAATTGAGTTCACTCACCAGAGCGGTGACAACGTTGGTGGCACTGTGACGGGCCGCGGTAACTCCCGCCGCATTGTCCATCAGCTTCATCAGCTCCCCGCCATGAACGAACCCCGCCGGATTGGCCTGTGCGGGGAGCATTAACTGCCCCATCGTGAGGGCTGAATGCCTTACTGTTCTTCCTTCCGGGGGTGTATCGTTTTCAAAACCTTTGATAATTTCTTCGTATTTCGTTCGGTGGGTCTCTTCAACTTTCCCGATCCGATCGAAGAAGGCGGCGATCTCCTCGAAGCCTTCCTCCCGGGCGGTCCCGGCTATCTCCCGGTAAAAAGCTGTTGCCTCCTCTTCGTGCCTGATGGCAGCCTGCAGGCTCTTCCTGACATCGCCTCCACTCCCGAGCAAATGGTATTCGTGCTCGGCGTGTTCGGCCTCGTTCCGGGCCGTCTGGTGAAAAACATCGGCGATCAGTTCGAACCCCTCATCGCTCGCCCTCTTCGCGGCGTAGATATACTCGAAATAGGCCCTCAGTTCCTGACCGAACGCCTTACGGAGATTTTCCTCGGTCTTGCTCCCCTTCAGCTCCATACTGGAAACTCCTTCCGAAAATAATATGCGACAAGGATAGTAATGTATTGAGGGTGTCAGGTCAAGAAAGATGGGATTCGGTTTCTCACGCGTCCCTGTAAGACGTCGTTTTCCCTGTACGCGGAGGCACCCCGTTGCACCCCTCCCAGATCCCCCGGAAAAACTGGAACGCATTTACCCCCAGCGACCGAGTGCGATACCCTCCTTCCTGAACAATGATCGTGGGAAGATGCAGAGAACCAATGTTCCACCCGTTCGCGTAAAACTCTTTTGCCGAGAGGTTCCACGTACCCGTAGGGTCCCCGCGAGCCGTGTCCAGGCCGAAAGCGACGATCAGAAAACGCGGCTTGAAACGGGTGATCCGTCTGAGGGCCTTCCCCAGCGTCTGTTCGTAGACAGTCTTGCTTACCTTCTCGGGGAGGGCATAGTTGACGTTATACCCTCTCCCCGTTCCCTCCCCCCGTTCGTCGGGAAAACCGTTGAAATAGGGGTAGGCGAAGCGGGGATGGCCATGGATCGATATAGTCAGAACATCGGGCCGTTCGTAGAATATCTCCTGCGTCCCGTTTCCGTGGTGGTAGTCGATGTCGAGGATCGCCAGCCTCCCGTAGGCACTGAGGAAGTGTGCCGCCACGGCGGCGGAGTTGAAGTAACAGAACCCCCCGAAGGCCCCACGTTCGGCGTGGTGTCCCGGCGGGCGGACCAGGGCGTAGGCGAGACGGTAGCCCTCAAGAATTGACTCTGCGGCTGTCAGCGCGCAGTCGACGGCCCGCTTGGCCGCAAGATAGGCGTTCTTGTTCAGGGGGGTGAAGGTGTCGATACAGTAGTACCCCGCCCGTACAGGCATCTCCTTGGGAGGACGGGCGTTGTTCCGAATGGGAAAGACATACGGATAAACAGACTTTCCCGGTTTGAGGAGAGAACACATCCGCTTGAAGTATTCCACATAGCGGGTATCATGGACGGCTTTGATATGCCGTTCAGGGAAATGACGGGGTTTCATCCGCTCAAAGATATGGAGGTTTTTAATCCCTTCGAGGATCCGATCGATCCGTACCGGAGCCTCAACATAGCCCCGCTCATGAACATGGTGGATCTCGTGTTTGTCGTTAATCACCAGGGCGATCCTCTTTTCAATCGACCGCGTGATGTGAATAGGTTCCGGTTGGTGAGGCCGGGTGTACTTCGGCGGACGGACCCGGACCGGATCGTCGGTAATGGATGAGAGTACCATGTCGATGTAGCCGGGGGGGCAGGACGGGCCGTACTTCCGTGCGAGGATAGCTCGAACGATATTCCGGAGAAGCGCTGCGGAGAGAGAGGTGTCCCGGCCCAGGGGATCAAAAACCAGGTAGGGAGGACAGTCGCCTTCGGGTTTGAAGGGAGTCTCATAAGCGGTGTTGATGATCGGGTACGCCCCGTATCTCTCGTAGAAGCGCAGCCGTTTGCGGCTTTGCGCCAGTTCCGCCTTGTTTTTGCACAATGCCGGATCATCTGGAAGACACTCGAAAAAGAGGCCAATCTCGCTGAGGACAGCAGCCTCCTCGCGGACACGATCATACAGGGCGCCGCCGACCCCGCTCCCCGGCCGCATTGACTCTACGGAGATGTAATCCAGATAACAGAACCCCACGTCGGGAGCATGCTGGAGAAGGGCGAAGCCCTTCACGTCTCCCCGCAAACCATCCGCCACGAAGAGAATCGACTTGAAGCGATACTTGATGGGATTGCGGAGTTGAAGGGGGAGCTTGGCCATATCGTTTTCATCAAGAGCGGCAAACTGGCTCCGCAGAATGGCCTGGACCTGGACAACGGCCTCCCGATCGCGGGGGAGCGTATCATCATAGATACGCCTGATACGAAACATTCCGGGCTTCTCCTTCCTTTGGTCACGGTTCAGGACTGAACAGTATCATACTTCCGCAGGGGGGCGATACGGTTTAGTACTGTTGCGGCATCGTCACGAAGACAACATTCCGAGAGCTATTCCTTTCTCCTCAACCCGAGAAGATCGCTGAACCGCCGCGTGGGAGGAAAAATTCCCTCCCTCACGGAGCGGACATCTTCGATTGAATAGAAGGCACGGGGGTTGTAAGTCTGTACACTGTCCACCACCGCCTTGATTTTCTCCCGGTCGATGACAGTGAATATCAGCTTGACCGGGCCCTGCGCCCCTTCAGCGTCCACCGTGGTAACCCCGTATCCCGCAGAACGGAGGTGGCTGGCAAGCTGCGTGGCCTCCCGCTGAGTGATGATGCGCAGGATGACTTTTCCGACGGCCAGGCGCTCTTCCACAAAGATCCCCACCATATTCCCCGCCGCAAAGCCGATAGCATAGGCAAGATAGTACACAGGATTGCTGAGGTTCTGCATGATCTGGCCGATTGCCATCAACCAGACGAGGATTTCGAAAAATCCGAAAACCGGGGCGAGGAATTTCATCCCCCGTGAGATATAGATAATGCGGATCGTTCCCAGCGTCACATCGACGACTCGCGCCAGGACGATCAGGAGAGGGATGACAACCCATGAAAAAAAAGGCAAATTTAAAAGGGAAACGTCCACAACACTCCTCTCGCTCCTTGAGATCGTGAATAGTTTTATCGGTTTTTCTTAAGAAAGAATCAAGTACTTTGTCGATGACCTCCACGAAAGCGTGGCCGGGTCGATCCCCACAGGAAATTTATTCACCTGATTTCCTCACCGGGGACTGACATAAGATAGTAATCTTTTTTTCCGTCCTACGTCAAGATGCGGTCATCCTCCCCGTATGAGGTACGCGAAGGGATCGCGCAGCCATCATCCTGGCATCGGCCTCCTCTTTGCCATAGAGGAATTATGCCCCACATCCCGGGGGGCGGTATATCTTTCCGTCTGGATTATCGGAAGGGAACCGCGCGGAGGGATCTTTTCCCCTGCCAGTGTCATCCGGGTGACGCGACAAAATACCTATTTTCGTCAATCTAATCGAATATTTTTAGACATCGTACCGCATCCGGCATTATGTACTCAAGAAAACGTACGCAACGTCCGAAACGAAAGATGCAAACGACCGGTTGATCCTGGCGTTCAAGGGGATCACGGGAGCCGGAGAGAGAGGTCCGGAGGCAGGGGGCTGGCTACTACATGATCAAGCCGTTCGATATCGATCATCTTTGAACATACTTGATCGTATGAATGGGAAAATACTGTAGAAAGCAGTGGGGAAAGGGGGTACGTGTAACATGGGCAGGCAGAGAAGATCGCTGGGGTTTAAACTTATGACGGGGGGGATTATCGCCGTATTGCTCCCAATTGTTGTTATCGGGTTGCTTTCTCTTATGAAATCAACTCGCATTATCGAGACCATTTCAACGGGACAGGAGGTGAATATTGCCAAGAATATCGCTGCAATGGCCGAGATGATCATGCAGGAGGAGGTGAAAGTAATCTCGCAGCTCTCCCTGAATGATACTGTCATCGAGGCGGCCGCCAAAGTAAACGATCAGGGCGTTGCCGCCGCGTTCAAGGAGATAAAGAATGCGAACGATACCCTGGTCCGTACGCAAAAGAAACTCGGCAGCGACTACGAGCACGTCTATATTGTCGGAACCGATGGTGCCGTCTTTGCCGATAGTACAGGAGGAAAATTCGCCGGGCTCTCATTAGCGGAGCGGGATTATATACAAGCAGCGAAAAATGGGAAGGCAAGTATCGGTGAGGCTCTCTTATCCAAAGCAAGTGGTAATCCCACGGTTCCCATCTGTGCTCCGGTCTATTCCCGTGATGGAAAAGTAATCGGCGCGGTTGGAGCGACCCTGAACATCTCTTTCCTGTCCGACAATATCACGAACACCAAGCTCGGAACGACGGGGTATGTGTATATGGTCGATCGGGAAGGATTGCTTATTGCCCACCCCAACAAAGACATCGTATTTAAGTTAAATATGAAGAATATGAAGGGAATGGAAGAAATTGCCGAGAAGGCGCTGGCGCAGCAGACCGGTACCCAGTCCTATGTATTCCAGGGCGTGCGCAAGATAGCGGCCTTCGCACCGGTGACGTTGACCGGCTGGTCTGTCTGCGCCACGCAGGACGAGGCGGAACTCTTCGCTTCGGCGCGCTCCATGCGGAACCTTATCCTGATCACCGGGGGCATCTTCCTGGTGCTGACCATCGTCGGGGTCTTCTTCTTCTCCCGGAGCATCACCCGTCCGA
>CAZAST010000037.1:0-14142 GCA_964487805.1 uncultured Syntrophaceae bacterium | reverse complement strand
AAGATCGCTCTGGGGAACAAGCGGGGGCAAAAGACGTCTGCCACGCAAGCAGAGGAAAATACCCTGAAGAAGATACACGAATGCCTCAACGGGGGCGGCAGAATGTCCGATCTTGCGCTGGACAGAGACGAAAGGAAGATGGTAAGCGGCTTTCAATTCCTGACCGGCAAGCCTCTTCTGGTTATCCTGAATTCCAGCGAAGACAACTTTGGAAAGGATCCGCAGCTGGTTGAAGCGATATCAAGAAAACACGCGGCCATAGAGTTTGCCGGAACATTTGAGATGGAGCTTTCGAGTCTGGGCGATGACGAAAGGCAGCTTTTCATGGATGATATGGGAATCAGGGAGTCGGCCAGGGACCGCCTTACGCGCTCGGCTTACCGGATCTCCAGCTTCATCAGTTTCTTTACGGTGGGAACGGATGAGGTGCGGGCCTGGAATATCCGACAAGGTCAGACGGCTGTCGAAGCCGCCGGTGTGATTCATTCGGATCTCGCCCGGGGCTTCATTCGCGCGGAGTGCTTTTCATACGAAGACCTGATTGCATGCGGTTCCGAAAAGGAGGTGCATGACAGAGGCAAATTTCGTCTGGAAGGGAAGGACTACATCGTCAAGGACGGGGATATCCTGTCCATCAGGTTCAGTGTATGATGCTTCGCGCCTCGGAATTCCGGAGAAGGACCGCTTCTCCGGGCGCAAACCGTTCCATGGATTCTGGATACAGTGATGAACACGCGATTCCGAACAGCACGGGTGGTGGTTCTCGTCGCCCTCTTTCTCATCAATTCGGGACTCCTCCCTCACGGTTCTGATCTATCCGCGTACGCCTCGGAAACCGTCCCCCCGGCGCGAATATCTGTCATATCGAATGCCCCGGCGGATACGCACATCGTGTATGCCGTTCAGGCGGCGGCATGCCGCGAAGAGGGTAACGCGCGAATCATACAGCTCCGTCTCCGGGAGAAGGGCTATACCCCGGTTGTTCATTCATGGGAGGATCCCTCCGGCACTCTCTGGTACTCTGTTTTTCTCGGTGTGTACGACGATGCCGTCGAAGCCCGGCGGACGGCCGGCCGGTATGAGGAGGCGGAGAGACATGCCCCTTTTATCAAGACCCTCGATGGTCGTGTCCTGAAGCCCTCTCCGGCCAAATCCATGGGCCCGGAGCGGAACAGCCCGCCACCTTCCGTCCGCGAAGAACGGACACCCGCACGGGATCAAGGGGCTCGGAGTGAAACGGTGGAGAGCGCTGAGAATAAGGCCGCACCGTTGGAACTTTCCTGCAGCGGCTTCATCGAGTTCGAGAGTTTCATCAACACCGGGACGGGACAGAGTTTCAAGGACAAAAACGGAAAGAACGAGATCAGAAACCGCCTCCAACTGAGATATGGAACGGAGGGTCTGTTCCTCTTTTCAGTCTCCAATGTGTACCTTTTCCAGACATACCTGAACAAGCGGGCTGATGACCATTACCGGTACGCGCGCGATCAGCAGGTATCGAGGAACCTACGTCTTTCCTCGCAGGAGGCCGAGATATCTTTCGATGAACTGTATCTGAACTACAGCGGTGAAGGGTTCAGGCTGCGGGCGGGAAATCAGATATACGGCTGGGGGACCGCCGACGCCTTCAACCCCACCTCCTACTTCAATCCATCCGACATGCGGGAGATGCTTTTCCGGGATGACGACGAGGACAAGGCCGGCGTTCCCTCTCTGTCGGGGATGTTTTTCCTGGGAGACTATACGCTGGAAGCGGTCTTCGTGCCGGTCCATATCCCCCCGGTCATGGCCCCCGAGGGGAACTTCTGGGCTCTCGCCATCGACAGTTTTTTCCTGCCGGTGGTTACGGATGATCCGGAACGGCTCGGAGTGGATATAGATCATGTCGGATATGGAGCCCGACTGTCGACCAGCAGGGGAGGGATCGATATTTCGATGAGCGGATACCGCGGCCCGGATAAGAACCAACTCTTCCTTCCCTGTCGAATCGTCCGTCAGGGCACCGTACCCGTTTCTCTGCAAATCAGGCCGCAATCCTCTGTGGTGACCATGCTCGGGTTCGATCTCTCGGCGGCGCTGGGAGACTTTGTCGTGCAGTTCGAAGCCGCCTATTCCCCCGACAGGGCGGGGATCGTGGAGCAGAGGATCACCACCCTTGCCGATCTGAATCTCCCTTTCGAAACCGACCGGGCTCACTACGTCTCCTACGCCACGGGATTCAACTACTTCATCCCGCTGAACAGACTGATAGAAGGACATACGGGAGATACGGTTTTTACCTTTGAGTGGTTCCAGGCACGCTATCTGGAGGGGGGGCTGTACGTGCCTCCCATTACCGATATCGCGAGCTGCAAGCTGGAAGACAGCTATTTCGACGGCCGTGTCAAGATGACGATCAAGGGGATTTTCGAAACAAAGCACGGAGGGAAGGTTTTCTGGCCGGAGATCGGGTACGACTTCCAGAACGGATGGCTCATCGAGTTGGGGTATGCTGCCATCCGGGGAGACAGGGGATCATCCTGGGAGAGTGATTCCATTTTCTATTACTTCAAGGATAACGATGTGCTGATAACGAAGGTACGGTACCGGTATTAATAACGTGTTTTACTTCTCCATGCCCGTGATCAAGATTCGGATCATTCCCGGACCCGACTCCGCTGCATCGTTGAGGCAACAGCCCGGATTCCACGTTCCAGAATCCATGGAATCCGGGTTGCTGTGAGAAAGCGCCGTCAGTTTACAACAGCCTGATCCTGCCCTATCCGCTTACTGTATGGGGGAGGAGTTGTCTTTGCCCGGTGAGGGCCAATCTCTGTCGCAGTGACCGATGTGATCCGGAGTCTTCTTCTGAGCTACTGCCTGGCACCTTTTTATCTTCGGTTCCAACCAGCATGGCCAGCTCAGCAACGAAATCTTTCATCTGTTCGGCCTGGGCATTCATTTCTTCGGAGGCGGAGGCGGATTCTTCCGCGTTGGATGCCACCCCTTGAACGACTTTGTCCATTTCAGCTACGGCGATGTTTATCTGTTCGATACCCTGAGCCTGTTCATTCGACGCCACGGCGATCTCTGCCACCAGTTCATCGACCTTCCTGGTGATTGCCATATTCTCCTGAAATGTCTCCTGAGTCGATTTGGTCAATTCATCGCCATTCTGAATTGCCTTGATTGTTCCTTCAATAAGAGAGGAGGTACTCTTGGCGGCTTCGGCGGCCCGTATGGCCAGATTGCGCACCTCATCCGCCACGACGGCGAATCCTGCCCCTGCTTCTCCCGCCCGGGCCGCCTCTACGGCCGCATTCAGTGCCAGAAGGTTCGTCTGGAAGGCGATCTCGTCGATGGTTTTGATGATCTTTCCCGTTTCTTCGCTGGACTTTGTAATCTTATCAATGGCTCGGGTCATGTCGCCCATATGCACATTCACCTTCTCCACGATTCGTGAGGCGTTTTCCATCATGGTCTTCGCCTCGCCGGCGTTCTCTGCATTCCTTCTGGTCATGGAAGACATTTCTTCGAGGGAAGAAGAGGTCTCTTCAATTGATGCTGCCTGCTCAGAGGCTCCTTCCGCCAGCTTCTGGCTGGACTCGGATACCTGACCCGAGGCCGAAGCCACCTGATCCGAACTTTCCGTAAGACCATTGATGACTCTGCGCAGGGGTCTCGTTACCCCCCTGCCGATAAGCCAGCTAAGAAGGATCCCGGCGAAAAACCCGGCCCCGAGCATCCCCAGGAGGAGCATCCGCGTATTGGTATAGGTTCTTCCCGCTTCGCGATGGGCTTTCTGTGCCCCCGCCAGATTAATTTCCGTCAGCTGGTCCAGATGATCTCTCATTTGCTCGAATTTCGTATTGGCGATTCCCAGGGTCAGGTCGAGGGCCTCACGACGTCCCTGCCGCGTGTCGGCGAGGCGCCCGTCAACGACCTTTCGTGAAATTACCTTCCAATCTTCTCTTGCCTGTTCGAAGTGAGGGATAATGGCCTGTTCCTCGGGACTGGTCGCGAGGGCCTTGTATTTGTTCCACCTCTCATCTGCCTGTTGCAGATTCTCCTCGTAGGCTCCTACCAGATCCTTGAAGATATCCGATTTTGTCGCCGCGAAGATCATCGAACGCTCCGATACCAGCAACTGCTGAAGGTCCCGGTCCGCCTCGATCAGATAATCCATGCTCGGGAGACGCACATTGAAGATATCGGAAAGGTTCCCATTGATATGCTTCACACTCTGAAAGCCCGACAACCCCACAATGACAAGAAACACGATCATGACGGAAAACCCCATGACGAGTCGTGTCCCCACGGTAAGCTGTTTCAAACGATCGATCATCTTAAACCCCTTTCGCCCTGATATAATGCTTGACCTTCCAGCGTTATTCACTGGATTTTCTCGACATCGACGCCGAAGGTAATGGCCCCGATTACCCTATCGACATCCATGACCGGCACGGAAACCTGGACAATGTAAGCCTGGCTGCTCTCGTCGAATTCCACGTTGCTGATGTGAATCCCTCCGGCACCTTCCTTGTATGATTCCGTAAACTTCGCCTCGTCTCCCTGCCAGTAATCGGAGGTCTTGTCCGTCATGGCCACGTTGGCACCCTGGTTGTCCATGATGAATATCTCTGCATAGTAGGGGGCGCTCGCCTGTATCTCTCTGATATGCCTTCCGCAGTCGGATTCCATCATAGCCTTCATGTAGTCAGCGATCCCCGGGGTGGCCTTCCATTTTTCGTCCATATCCTTGATCTGTTCCAGGGTTTTGTTCTTCGCATTTTCAGCCTTCACCGCCTCGACGATTACTGAATCTGTTCCTATGGCAGCAAGGGTCGAATGCGCCAGATCCACCGCTTTCTGGGGGGCCTTTTCCGCAGCAAGTGCTGTTGAAAAGGCGGCAAGCAGGAAAAAGGCCGGTACTATGATCATGAATCTTTTCATCATTTATCTCCGTTCGTTTAATGTATACAGATTTGTCCTCCGGAAATGCACCGGTTACCACGAGCATGAAATACGGGAGAGGGGAAGGCAAGACGGAATACTCAGCAGGGTTTGCGAAAGGCAATCATAGAAAGAGAACAAATCCTTTACGTGTTTTATCGGTGTTTTGCGCGATTTCTTTAATCCATATTCACTTGTGGTTCGGTTCGAGATATTGTGCCAAAGTATGTCGTGCTGTAAGAAAGCTTCGATCAAGCAAAGAACATGCCGGATGACGGATCCCGTCCGGCGCGGCGCTGTAATTCCTGGCTGCTCGTTGCGATATAAGTTATGGCCGGAGTTACGGAAGAGAAAACCATGAGTGAAACTGGTAAAAAGAATGCCCTGATTCTGGGTGCCTGTATCTTTTTTAAGCCTTGGACAACGGCCTGACTGAGCTCTCCGCGGCCATCGAACAGGATTCTCAGGAGATTGTCAGATTTCTGACGGAGAATGGATTCGAAAGTCAGGAGGTAGCGGTGTTTTCCCCCGGCATTACCGGTAAACTCCTGCGGGGGTTCGAAAAATCGAAGATCGGGTATCGCTATACCGCGGCCCGGACCATCACGCCTATTCAGGCATGATCGACATGGTTCGCTCCGCGATCAACAGTCTGGTCAAACCGGGGAAGACGGGGATCGGAACAAAACCCACGTCAAGAAGCTCAGGATCATCTCGACGGTTGAGTACTATCTGTCTGATCGAGGATACAGAGGCTTTGTCTACATCGGGACGAAAGATTCGGCGGTGATCACGTTCGGCATGACGAGATTTTTTAAATCTTCTGCCGCCTGTCTCGTTTCTTGGTGGATAGTGGCGGCCGCGGAGGCGGAGATGATTACCTCGTGATCCCGGCCCCGCTCTGACAGTGTGTGCGATACCTGTCCGCTTCCCATTTATGTTTCGGTGAACAGGAGATGTCCGGATGTCGCCGCCACTGTTTCGGCCAGGGCTCTTACCGGCGATCTGACAACCGCCTTGTAATGGATCGACGATGCGGTAGTGTAATAGAGGATATCCATTATTCCCGCACCGACATCAATCATCAGAAAACGACTCACATCGGCTCTTCTTCAGAGAACACCGACGGATGCGCCGTTGAAAGCAAGGACACTGTCTGGTTGATTCCGTATTGTTAACGGAGAGCTTCTTTATTGAAGAGCGAATCTCGCAGATCCTTGTTGTACTCCAGTTCCAGAATCTTCAGTTCCGTGTGCCCTTTTTCATCCGCCAGGGTCATGGTGGAGACGTACGGGGTCAGGATGCCGTCAACTATTCGTATGTCATGATTTTCAAGGAACTTGTGAAATTCGTTCCCTTCGTAGAAATCGATGCGCACGATGAAATAGTCCGATTTGCGCACGTACAGAATCAACTTGCTGTAGACCTTCTCGCCCACCTCCTTGACCGCTTCCACCGCGTAGCAGTCATCCCCCGCGGCCTTCGCGTCCCCCAGAAGTGTGTACGTATAATCGTCGATATCGCGCGATCCGATATCTTCATAGTAGAGGTGTGAATTGACAAAAGGTTTCCCCTTGTCGGATGAGGCGATCCTCTTGATCTTTCCCGATGAGAGACGCAGCCACTGATCATCGTCTCTCCCTTTGCAGGCGTGGGTCAGCAGCTTGATCCGGGTCGGGCGGGTAAAGGATATAAGCAGCTTGTCCTCGCTGTTCGGGTACTTTTTCGATACGCTTTCGAACTCCTTTTCCGTTACCCGGTCTCCTTTGTGAATCAGCATAAGGACCGTGCTCTGAGAGGTGTCAGCCTCCGGGAGGGCGTCGTTTTTTTCCATAATCTCTCTCCCCGTGAGCGCATAGAGAGGGGTGGAGAGAAAGAGTGCCAGAATAATTGTGAAAAGAAATCTCGGTTTCATCGGCAGTTCACCTTCTTCAGTCCTGTTGTGTGGTGCCATTCTGGTCGATTCAGGATGATTTGTCAATGCCCAGGTGTCTCCCGAGCCAGGAACCGTTTTCTGGTGGATCGAGATTGATTCCCGTTGCCTTGATGACGGACGGGAGGACCAGGAGAGCCCCGATTGTCGTGTTGATCATGGTGGTGGCCGTGAGTATGCCGAAGAGAACGATAGGGAAAAAGTTCGATGTTGTGAGTACTGAAAATCCGAAGACCAGCGCGAATGACGTGAACAGGATTGCTTTCCCTGAAACGGCAAGCGTACGCCGGATCGTCTCGTCAATACTCATTCCCCGCCCCCGGTTGTGCCGAAAGGTATTGAGGAAGTGGATGGTATCATCCACGCCGATCCCGATGGTGATGGCGGCGATCACGGAGGTGGCCATGTCCAGGTTGACGCCCAGCCACCCCATGAGGCCGAAATTGATGATGACGGCGACACTCATCGGGATGAGGGCAAGAGGACCGGCCTTGATCTGCCGGAAGAGAAGGATGACGATCAGACCCACAACCATGAGTGATAACAAGAGACTCTGCAACTGACCGGTCACAATATAGCGGACCAGCTTGACGTTCATCATGGGAAAGCCGCTGATGGTATAGGTGAGACCCTCAGGGAGGGTCCTGTCAAGATGCCCCGCTATCTCTGTGGCGATCCGGCTGATCTCAGTTGTTCCCACATGGTAGTCTTCCTTTTCGCACAGCCGGGCCAGGAGGTTGCAGTACCTGAAATCGATATCGACAAAGGGCTCGAACTCGTCGAATCTGCCGTCCGAGTCTTCGTCGTCCCCGGAGTATATTTCCAGGTAATCGATGATGTCCGCCCGGCTTTCCGGAATCCGGTAAAACGCACTGTCATCGTTGTTCATCGCCATGTGCATCGTCTTGATGAAATCAGAGAAGGATTCGGTTCTCCCGATGTTCAAGCGGCGATTATCGTCGGCAACCAGCCATTCACGAAACTGCTCGATCATCATGAGAAAAGCGGGTTCTTTGACGCCATCCATCTTTCCCGAATCGATGACGATATCGTACCCCCATCCCCCGCCGAACTTGTCGCCGATGGTCTCAGACTGGACCTTGACCGGGTCATGTTTTTTGAAATAGTTTAGGAAGGCCGTCTCGATGTTGATACGCGATACCCCTGCCAGCGAAACGGCGACGAGAATGCCGACGACGATCAGAACCTTCCGGTAGTGAATAATGGCCCCCTGCGCCATCAGGGCGATGATCCGGTCGACCACGGTTTTTCTTGCCTTATTCCTGCGAAAGAGGGCGGAAGGCCTCGTTACCGGGAGAAGGACGAGGGAGGCTGGGATCAGTGAGCAGGAGATAAATACGGCGAACATGACTCCGATGGCTGAGGCGATGCCCCACTCGCGGATGGCCGAGACCTGGCTGGTTGCCAGAGTCATGAAGGCGATGAAAGTGGTCAGCCCGGCCAGGAGTACGGTCAGCGATATATGGGTCATCGACTCATAGAGCCCCTCGCGCTTATCCACACCCATGATGGTGTCAAAGTCGGCGTAGTACTGATTGAGCAGGTGGATAGAGTAGGAACTTCCCACTGCGATCATCAGAGGGGGAATGGATATGCCGACGGGAGTGATTCTGAATCCGATATACCCCATCAGGCCCAGAATCCACAGTTCCGCCATTCCGAGCGTGACGAAAGGAAGAATCACTCCCCGGAGCGAACGGAAATTCATATAGAAGATAATAATAACCCCGAGGAGGACAAGGGGGATATTCCTGAACATGTCCTTATGCATGTAAATATTGATCCACATGTTCACGACGGGGACGCCGGAAGATATGATGGTAAACGTATCGCGGTAGGGATCGACTGCTTCCGTCATTTCCCGTATGGCCGGGTCCTGGTCGTCCAGGTTGATAAACTTGATGACGACGCAGAAATCGGTTATTTCTCCTGTCCGGGGGTCTCTGCTGTAGAGCCCTTTGTCGAAGGTGGGATTCCGCTGGAGCCGGTGCTTGAAAAGATCGATCTCCTGCTCTGTCGCGGGGAGTATCCGTCTCCCGTTGCCATCCTGTTCGACAAGGTCGTATGTCTCGAGGGTATCGTTTTCGCCCTTTATGTCCTCCGTCGTCATGGGAGAGATGATCGTGTCCACGATCTCCTGTTTTTTGAAGTCCATGGAGCGAATAATCCCTGCGCGCAGTTTCTTCAGCGTTCGCGCCCCTATCAGACCGGTGTTGTCGCGGGTTTTCGCTTTTCTTGCCAGGAGTCTCTGAAAAGGCGGGTCATCGGTGAACGCTGCCATCAGGTCGCTGTAGGGGACTTTACCCCGTGAGGCGAGGGAGTCGAATCGTTTCAGACGGGCCGTCTCTTTCCCCTCGTTAAAGTCCTTATATTCCTCCAGATCGATCAGGAGCTGATCGAGGGTGGAGAGGGTTTCGCCGGACCACAGGTTATCGGAGGAGAGGGCCATGATGGCAAACCGGCCGTTATCGCCGTAGATCCGCTTCAATTCCTCGTAATAGATGTAGGCAGGGTCATTTCTGGGCATGAAGGATTCGACGGAGTTGTCAAATTCCAGCCGGAAGATCCCCGGGATCAGGACCGCGGTGAGGATGATCAGCATGATCAGTATGGAAACGGGATTTTTGAGGACAAAGTGAATATATCTGTTCATACAGCAATACCCTGCCGGAGCATGGAAGTAACGCACAGCGTGCTGATGGGGTATCCGTATCGGGCGTGATTGTCAAATCCTTTTTACACTCCGCCGCTCTTCGGACAGAAAGGAGACGCATACCTCCTGATTTTCTGGAAATCCTGCCGACCGCCACATTGACACCCGACGGAAAAGGGAATAATGTGCAGGAAGTTTTGGAGTACGACGGTGCGGATTGCACATGATGACGACAGTGGGACTATACGGGGACGCGTGAAAACATTCGAAATAGGCATTATCGGCGGCACCGGCGGGATCGGGAGGTGGTTCGCTGATTTTTTCAAGGAGGAGGGGTATATCGTCCACGTGTCGGGGAGAGGGACCGGCATGAGCCTGGACGACATGGCCCGGATCTGCGGCGTGGTCATTGTCAGTGTTCCGATCAACGCCACCTTGGCGGCTATACAAGAGATCGGCCCGCTGATGAGGGAGGATACCCTCCTGATGGATTTCACTTCGCTGAAGGGCGAGCCGGTCAGGGCGATGCTCGCCAGCTCCCGATCGGAGGTGATGGGGTGCCACCCCCTGTTCGGCCCGGATGTTCCTTCCATGGACGGACTGAATATCGTTCTCTGTCCCGCCAGGATCAATCGGTGGAAGGGCTGGCCGGAGGAAGTTTTCGAGAAGGGAGGCGCCCATGTCTTTGAAACAACCCCCGAAAAACACGACGAGATGATGTCCGTCATTCAGGCCCTGAATCATCTGGACACCATCGTCATGGGTCTGGCTCTGCGCGAGACCGGTATCGACCCCGCCGAGCTCAAGAAATTCGCCACGCCTATCTTCAATACGAAGCTGGCAATCATCGGGAAGGTATGCGCAACGAACCCCCGGCTCTACGCCGATATCATCACCGGCAATCCCGACATTTCGCGCATCATCGCGATCTATGAGCGAAGCCTCTCGCTTCTGAAAGAGACGATCGAAAAGAACGATCCCGAAGGCCTTGCCGAGTTGATCAAAAACGGTTTTCAATGAAACAGCGTTCATCTCTCTCCGTATTACCGTGAGGGCCCATGTTTTGAATCCCTTCCCTGCCACATGCTGATGGTGCAGATTTCTCCTTTTTCAGATCACGATAATCCTGTATATCATGCGCACTATGGAAACACCGGCGACTGACATACGATCCCTGCAGAAAAACATTCGCTCCCGGATGGAGAGTGCTCTGGCCCCCGACCGGCGTCTCATCGCCGAAGAACTGCGCCGCATAGACCGGATTCTCCAAAAAGATCGCGTCAGCCACGATGCTCTGTCACGGCTCCGCCGCCTTGACGCGAAGGTGCGTGTCTCGATACGGAAACGGGATGCCCGCTGTGCCCACCTTCCGGAGGTAACCTGTCCCGCTTCCCTCCCGATCACGGAGAAAAAGGATGAGATCGTGGCGGCCATCCGCGACAACCAGGTCGTCGTCATCACCGGCGAGACCGGCTCCGGAAAGACCACGCAGATCCCGAAGATGTGCCTGGAGGCGGGACGCGGTGTGGACGGCTTCATCGGATGCACCCAGCCCCGGAGGATCGCCGCCGTCACCGTTGCACAGAGGATCGCTTACGAGCTGAAGGAGCCGATGGGCCGCTCCGTCGGCTACAAGATCCGTTTCCAGGATGTCACGAACCGGGATATCCATATCAAGGTGATGACCGACGGCGTTCTCCTCATGGAGACCCAGTCTGACCGCTTTCTCAACGCCTACGACACCCTGATCATCGACGAAGCGCACGAACGGAGCACGAATATCGATTTTCTCCTCGGGATTCTCAAAAACCTCCTGGCCCGGAGATCTGATCTGAAGGTAATCATCACCTCGGCGACCATCGACCCCCAGACCTTCTCGAAGGCCTTCGACGGCGCCCCCATCATCGAGGTGTCCGGGCGGATGTACCCGGTGGAGGTCCGGTGGCGGCCCGCCGGTCAGGCGGAAAACGAGGAGGCATCGTACATCGACGCTGCGGTCGATGCGGTTGGTGAACTCGAAAGGGAGGGCCCGGGCGATGTCCTCGTCTTCATGCCCACACAGCAGGACATCGTGGACACCTGTGACATACTCCGGGGGCGGTCCCGGACCGACACGACAGTTCTCCCCCTTTTCGGACGGCTTTCCTCCTCACAGCAACAGCGCGTCTTCGCGCGGACCCGGACGCGCAAGATCGTTGTCGCCACCAACGTGGCCGAGACATCCATCACCATCCCGGGGATTCGCTACGTCATCGATACCGGTCTGGCCCGGATATCCGAGTACAGTCCCGGAACACGGACCAGCAGACTCCCAATCAAAGCCATATCCAAGAGCAGCGCCATCCAGAGGTCAGGACGGTGCGGACGGGTGCAGGACGGCATCTGCGTTCGCCTCTACGCCGAGGACGATTACGAGAGCCGTCCCTTTTTCACCCCGCCGGAGATCCTCCGCTCCAACCTGGCGGAGGTGATTCTCAGAATGATCGCGTTGAAGATCGGCGACATTGCCTCCTTTCCCTTCATCGATCCTCCCGCCCCCGCGGCCGTGCGCGACGGTCTCAATCTCCTCCGGGAACTGGGCGCCATCGAGACGGAGGGAAAGAAAACCATTCTGACACGGAGAGGACGGGAGATGGCGCGCCTTCCTCTCGACCCCCGGATCGCCCGCATGATCCTCGACGCCGGGAAAGAGGGGTGCATGGAAGAGGTCATCGTCATCGCCGCCGCGCTTTCCGTTCAGGACCCCCGGGACCGGCCCCTGGAAAAGGAGCAGGCCGCCGACCAGGCGCACAAGCCCTTCATAAACCCGGCCTCCGACTTTATCACCCTCCTCAACATATGGAACCGGTACCACGAGGTCCTCAAGAAGGAAAAGACGCAAAACCGGATGCGCCGTTTCTGCAAGGACCACTTTCTTTCGTATCGGCGGATGCGGGAATGGCGGGATGTCCGCGATCAGATAGGGAACATCCTCAAAGAGGCCGGTTATGAAAAGGGGACACACCGGCTCCAGGGGGAGGCCCTCTACGCGGGTATCCACAAGGCCATCCTGAGCGGGTATCTGACGAGCATCGGGATCAGAAAAGAGAAGAACATCTACCGGATGGCGAAGGGGAAGGAAGCGATGCTCTTTCCCGGGTCGGGGCTCTTCAACCGCGGTGGGGACTGGATCGTCTCGGCGGAGCTGGTGGAGACATCCCGGCTCTTCGCCCGGATGAGCGCCGTCATACAGCCCGAATGGCTGGAGGAGGTGGCGGGCGATCTCTGCCGCCGCGCCTACCTGGAGCCGCACTGGGAGAAAAACCGGGGCGAGGTGGTGGCGACCGAGCAGGTCACCCTTCACGGCCTGATCATCATCCCGGGGCGGCCCGTCTCATACGGCCGCATCGATCCCGCCGAGGCCACAAAGGTCTTCATCCGCAGCGCCCTCGTGGAGGGAGAAATCAGGAACCCGCCCCCCTTCCTGGTCCATAACCTGGCCCTGATGGGTGAAGTTGCCGGGATGGAGGAGAAAATACGCCGCCGGGATATCCTGGTAAGCGAGGATATCCTCACGCGGTTCTACGAGGAGCGGATCGGGATCGCCTATAACATCCAGACCCTGAAGAAGCTGATCAGGGACAAGGGGGGCGACGCCTTTCTCCGGATGACCAGGGAAGAAATCATGGCTTCCCGCCCGGAGGAGGAGATTGCTCAATACCCCGACGAAATCACGGTAGGGACCAGGGTCCTCTCCTGTTCGTACCGTTTCGAACCCGGCGCGGAAGATGACGGGATCACTATCCGCATCCCTTCCGGGGCGGCTGCCCAGCTTCCCTTGGAAACGGCGGACCGGCAGATCCCCGCCCTTCTGAAAGACAAAGTGATCCACCTCCTCAAAGGCCTTCCGAAGGAGTATCGCAGGCAACTGATCCCCATTCCGAAGACGGTCGATACGATACTGCAGGGCATGAAACATGATGACGCGGTTCCTCTCGTCACCTCTCTGGCAGAGATGATCCACGAAAAATTCAACGTCAGCATCCCGGCTTCGGCCTGGCCGGCGGACAGCCTCCCCGATTACCTGAAGATGCGCTTCGCCATCGTGAACGAGAAGGGCGAGGAGATGCGTTCCGCCCGCGACATTGCAGAGCTTCGCGGGGAGCTTTCCCCTGCCGGAGAACCGGCGGCCCTGAAAAAGGCGAAGAAGCGATGGGAGCGAGAGGGGATCACCGCGTGGGATTTCGGGGAGCTTCCCGAAGCGATCGACCTGGAGGGCGGTGGCTCAGCCTATCCGGCTCTGGAAAGAGAAGACGACGGCCGCGTCGCCATTCGCCTTTTCAGCGACCGGGAACGGGCGACGGCCGCGCACCGGGAAGGGGTCGCGGCGCTCTACGAATTGAGCTTCAAGAAAGAGATCGCATTCTTGAAAAAGAGTCTGGCCCTGCCCCAGGACCTTCACGAGGCCGCACGCGCCTGCGGGGGGGTCAAACACATTGAACAGGCCCTGCATCGCAAGGTTATGCGTCTCCTCTTCGGCCGGGACATCCGATCAAAGGAGGCCTTCGACGACTACGCGAAGACGGCACGGCAAACCCTCTTCCCGCGGGCGCAGGAACTTCTG
>CAZAST010000036.1:0-14528 GCA_964487805.1 uncultured Syntrophaceae bacterium | reverse complement strand
TGTGCCGCCCGATGTCGTCCCTGGAGACGATAATCTTTTCCGTATCGGCGAGGGCCGAGCAATGTGTGCCGTGCGTCTCCTTGTGGAGAGAAGAGGAGGACAGCAGCTCTTCCATGAATTCGAGAGCCTTATGCGCGTATAGTGACGTATCCGATGTGATCGGAGCTTTTTTCTGAGACGATCCCCGTGCGTTAGCCCCGCTCGAGAGGATGAACAGATCCGAAGGATCGTGTTCTCCCCGTCCCGAAGACCGTGTCAGGATGTCAACCCTCGATCCCTCGGGAGATACGGTGATTGCCTCTATGTCCTCACGAGTATGGAGAGCCCCCATAGTTCGGAGGAAGCCCGCCGCCAGTTCTTCGATGTGGATCCCCGTGCAGGCGATGGTCGCGAGCCTGCTGTCGTTCAGAAATATGTCCAGAAGTTTCTCCCGGATGACCGGCTCTGAGACCATCGATGTCTCTTTCCCGTTGTAAAATGTGACATCTATCTTTTCAATGGGACCCTTCACGGCGTTCTCTCTCTCAGCATTCGATGATCTTCCACCCGGATGGTCAGCTTTGTCTTATCAAAATATTCCATAAGTGGAATTATAAATTTGCGCGACAGTCCCGTCAACTCCTTGAAGGTGGCGGGAGAAGCCTTTCCGTCTTTGATGAGGAGCGCCCGGTAGTCCTCCCGCAGCCGGTCGAGGGCCTCCCTATAAAAATACATATCCTCATTGACCTTGACAAGCAGATCGGTGTTCAGCATGACATTCAGGATGTCGGTGACGGTTTTCTTTTTTGCGGGAAATGCAGCCAGGAGCTCTTTCGTGGAAGGAGGCGTCAGTGCCGCCTTGCGATATATGCCGGAGATTTCCTCCCTGAGCTGCACCTCGTCGTCCTTCAGATTAACCGCATGGCTCTCAATGCGAACCGTTTCATTCGCAGCGATGATCATCCCGTCATCTGCCAGGTCTTTGATCGCCCTGTTGAAGAGTTTGGGATCAATAAAACCTCCAAGCGTGGTTCTGAGCTCTTCCCTCGAGACTCCCTCTTTCAAGGGATATTTTTCGTGGTAAGCGGCGACCCCGGCGAGGACTCGTTTTTGGAAATCCTTGTAAACGCCGGATGAAACAACCCTGCGCTCATCGCGGTCGATGAGGAGAGCTTTTTTTTCGGAAAACATCTTTTCAAGAATCTTTTCCTGCTCGCCGGGGTGAAGGCCGGTCCGTATGGAAAGGCTCAGGATCGAGATGCCGCCCAGGCCGGCCCGTTCCAGTATGATCCCTGTTTTTTCCTGTCCCGTTCCCTGATGGAGTTTTTCGGCTTCGTTGAGCGCCGAGTGCTTTCGCCTTTTCTGGGCGAGGGGGTCGATGATATCACCCCCCCCGATCGTGGTGACGGGAGAATAACTTCTGATCACAAACCGGTCTCCCGACATGGCCACCACTGGCGCCGCAGGAAGCACCTGGGCGTAAATCTTTTCTCCGGGTTCCAGTTCTTCCCTGTCCGGGAGTATGATTCTCGAAATCGTCTCGCTGGTCCCCGTGTGGAACCTGACGAGTGCCCGATTTTTCAGTTTCTTGCCCGCGCTGGAAAGATATCTCAGGTAAATATCAAGACGATTTGACGGCTGAAAGGTCGAAGGACGGGTAAGAACATCCCCTCTTTCTATTGTTGCCCGGTCAATCCCCTGAAGATTGATGGCTGTTCGCTGTCCCGCCTGGGCTATTTCCGCTGTTTCGTTGTGGACCTGGATCCCCCGTATCTTTGCCTGTCCCCCGGAAGGCATAATGGCAACGTTATCGCCGATTCGGATTTTCCCGGAGGCGAGTGTCCCGGTGACCACCGTGCCGAACCCCTTCATGGTGAACACCCGGTCCACGGGGAGCCTGAAGAGTCCCGAATCAGCCCGCTCATCCAGGGTGGCAATAACCGATTGGAGCGCCTGAAGAAATTCCGGAAGACCCGCGCCGGTCAGTGAGGACAGGGGGATAATCGGCGCCCCCTCAAGAAAGGTTTCCCCGAGGAAGCTCCTGATATCTTCCTGAACGAGGGCCAGCCAGTCCCCGTCCACCATGTCCGTCTTTGTGAGGGCGACGAGCCCTTTTTTGATGCCGAGGAGTTCACAGATATCAAGATGTTCCCGCGTTTGCGGCATGACCCCTTCGTCGGCGGCGATCACCAGAACGACCAGATCGATGCCCCCCGCTCCCGCGACCATGTTCTTCACGAATCTTTCATGGCCGGGAACGTCAACAACCCCGATCTTCTGTCCGTCAGGGAGCACAAGAGGGGCGAACCCCAGTTCGATCGTAATACCCCGCTCTTTTTCCTCCTTAAGCCGGTCCGTATCCACATTGGTGAGAGACTTTATGAGAGACGTCTTTCCGTGATCGACATGTCCCGCCGTGCCTACGATGATGTATTTCATGGTTTCAGATAGCCCCTTCAGCCTTGAGGAGAAATAGCAAAAACGCGCGGGTTGCACAAGGAGATTGTCTGCACGGACGCTCTCATGCAGCCAATCCCCTTTTGTTATCAGGGCGGGTATGCTATACAATATGGCCTATTATGAAAATGCTGGGCTTGGACTACGGCGAAAAAAGGATAGGGGTGGCGGTCTGCGACGAACTGGGGATGGTTGCCCGGGGAATTGCCACCATTGCCAGAAAATACTGGAAATGGGATATCGCGCAGATTGCCGCTCTAGCGGACGAGTATGCCGCCCGGAGAATCGTTGTCGGGTATCCCGTGAGACTGGATGGAACGGAGGGGATTGCCTGTGAAAAAGTCAATCGGTTTATCGATGCCCTCGCGGCGGGGGTGGGCGTGCCCATTGTAAAATGGAATGAAGCCCTTTCCACGAAAGAGGCGGAAGACCTCCTGAGAGAAAGGGATGTGAACCGCAGAAAGGGAAGGGCGGTTGTCGACAGGATAGCAGCTGCCGTTATTCTCCAGGACTATCTGAATAATAATCCGGATGTTCCCCCAATCGACCCTGTCAATTCCGGGAAAGAACAGGAATAATGAAACGAAGATTGCTCAAGGCGGGAGTGGCTGCGGGTGTGGCATGCGTGGCTGCCGCCGGTATCCTGATCCTGGTTTTTGTCAATTACGCGACCAGTCCCTTGGACTTTGAATACCGCGAGGTGACGGTGGAGATACCCCGGGGTAGTTCATTCGCTCAGGCGGCCGACATCCTTGTCCAAGCGGATCTGGTGAAGGATGCAAAAAAATTCTGCTTTCTGGCTTTTATTACGGGCGTGTCGAAACGGATTCAGGCGGGCGAGTATGATTTGCGAAGTTCCATGACCCCTGTAGATGTGCTTGACCAACTGATGAGAGGGAAGGTCAAGGAATACCAGATTTTCATTCCTGAAGGATTCACGCTGCGACGGATAGCCGGCCGCCTCGAAGATGCGGGACTCGCCCGCCAGGACATCTTTATCAGTCTCGCGTCGGATCGTTTGCTCCTGGCTTCCCTCGGCATAGAGGGAACAAGTGCCGAAGGGTACCTCTTTCCCGATACCCATACCCTCAACAAATCAATGGGTGAAGAGGGGATTATACGGTTTATGGTGCGACAGTTCAGGAGGGCGGTGACGCCGGACATGTTGAAGCGGGCGCGGGCACTGAGCCTGACGGAGCACGGGATGGTCACCCTTGCCTCCATTATCGAAAAAGAGGGAGGGCCAAAGGATGAGCGCCCCCTCGTATCCGCTGTCTTTCACAACAGGCTCAGGAAGGGGATGCGGCTGCAGAGCGATCCCACAGTCATCTATGATATCGAGGACTTCGGCGGAAATCTCAGAAGGGAGGATCTCGAGAGAAGAACCCCGTACAACACTTACCAGATAAAAGGCCTGCCTCCGGGTCCCATCTGCAGCCCGGGGTTGGAGGCGATCAAGGCCGCTCTCCACCCGGCCCCGGTGGATTACCTCTATTTCGTTTCAAAAAACGACGGTTCCCATCATTTTTCGTCTAACCTGAAAGACCACAACAGAGCAGTCCAAAAATATCAAATTAAAAGAAGAAAATAGCGTTTTTTTCTTGACAAAGACGCCACACGCTTTTATAGTTCGGCCAGGTGGAGCAAAGTGGATGATTGTGGAGGTCTCTGTTATTGCCGGTATTTAGGGGAAGATACTACCACACCATTGATGAGAAGGGGAGAATAATCTTCCCGGCGAGGCTGTGCCAAGTCTTCACGGAAAAGTATGACGAACGGATGGTGATCACGAACTGGGATGGATGTCTCCTGGTCTTTCCTTACAATGAATGGGTCGCCATCGAAGAGAAGGTCTTCGCGCAGTCGATCATCAGAAAAGAAGTGCGGGCGTTTCAACGGCTCTTCATGTCGGGTGCAGTTGACTGCTCTTTCAATGAGCAGAGAAGGGTCCTTATACCTCCTGCTCTCAGGGAATACGCGAAACTTGAAAAGGATATCGTTCTCGCCGGGATGGGGAGGAGTATAGAAATCTGGAACAGGGAACGGTTTGAAAGGGAGATCGAAAACTCCAACCAGAACATAGAGGCCTTCAGCGATTATATGGCCGATCTGGGGATATGAGACATTCATTCTACCACGAGCCGGTTATGCTGGGAGAAACAGTTGCTTCTCTGAATTGCAGACCGGGGGGCATATATTTCGATGGCACGGTAGGGGGCGGAGGGCACGCATATGAGATCCTGGCGAGGACCGCCCCGGATGGAATCCTGATCGGGGTTGACCGTGACGATGATGCCCTCGCCGAGTGCGCCCGAAGGCTGGAGGCTTTCGGGAGTCGAGCGATCCTGGTGAAAGAAAATTTCGCACGGATTGACGCCATACTGGCGGAGTTGGGTATTGAAAAAGTGAGCGGGATCCTGCTGGATCTCGGCGTTTCGTCCCACCAGTTCGATGCTCCCGAGAGGGGGTTCGGGTTTTCCCGAGACTCGCCGCTCGATATGCGGATGGACCGGGACGATATCGTGACGGCATTCGATATCGTGAACGGGTTTCCGGAAGAGAAGCTGAAGAAGATCATCAGAGAATTTGGTGAAGAGATGATGCCCGGAAGGATTGTGCGCGCAATTTCGGAAAGGCGCAAGCTGTCTCCCATACGAACAACGGGTGAACTGGCTGCGATTATCGCCGGCGCGCTGCCGAATCACCTCAACAAGAAGAAGATACACCCCGCCACAAAGACCTTCCAGGCTCTCCGTATCGCCGTCAATAATGAGCTTGAAAATCTTCATGCCGCGATAGAGCGAGGCATCGATATGCTGGAAGAAGGGGGGAGATTCTCCGTGATCGCCTTCCACTCGCTCGAAGATCGAATAGTAAAAGAACTTTTCCGCTCTTGGGAGAAGGGGTGCGTGTGTCCCCCCGATTTCCCCGTCTGCCGGTGCGGCAGAGCAGGCAAACTGAAAGTGTTGACCAGGAGACCTCGCATGTCCGGCAAGGCAGAGATCATCTCCAATCCGAGAGCGCGAAGCGCCCGCTTGAGAACCGCGGTGAGGATCTGAAAATGTCGGTAGCCAGAAAAAAAGGGGAGAGATGGAAGGTTGTCCGTCTTATTGTTATTGCGCTTCTCTTCATGGCCACAGCCCTCACCTATGTGTGGTTTCGGATCAGTATCACGAGCATCGATTATCGGATAGCGGGAGAGATGAATCGAAGGGATGCCCTGCTGGAGGAAAACAGAAAATTGAAGGTTGAGATAGCGACACTCAAATCCCCTGGCAGGATAGAATCCATTGCGCGTGCTAAATTGGGGATGCGCTATCCGGAAAGGGATCAGGTGATTTTCCTGCGATGAGCGAGAAATCGAAAAAATGGCTTCGATTCAGGGTGGCGTCGATTCTTGTTTTTTTTCTTGTTCTCTACGTGGCGCTGGTGTCGAGGGCTTTTCAGCTGCAGATTGTTTCGGGCGAGACCTTGGGGACACTTGCCGACAGGCAGCATAGAAAGAGCCTGACGCTCAACCCGGAGAGAAGATTTATATTCGACCGAAATGGTCAGCAACTCGCGGCAACTCTTATGACGGATTCCGTCTACGTTGATCCCTCGACTGTTGAGGATCGACGGAGGGTTGCCTCAAAGCTTTCGTCTTTGCTGGGAGTAAAGAAAGAGAAAATTGTCAAGATGCTTGCAAATGAAGGAAGTTTCCGCTGGGTTGCCCGTCAGATTTCGCCCGCGAAGGCTGAGGGTATTCGCGCCCTGAATTTGGAAGGAGTTCACCTGGTGCGGGAACCGAAGCGGTTTTATCCCCATCGGGAGTTAGCGTGCCACCTGCTCGGGTTCGCCGGCCTGGATTCCACCGGCCTTGAGGGCTTGGAACTCAAATATGACGAATCCCTGAAAGGCATCCCCAAGAAAGTGGTATGGGGCAGGGATGCGCGGGGGCACAAGATCTATCTTGACGAAGGCCCGGGCGGCGCGGGGGGGGACAGGAGTTGCAGCATCTTCCTGACAATCGACAGCAAGATTCAATATATCGTTGAATCTCAGTTAAAAAGCGCTGTTGAGGGACTCGGCGCGAAGGGGGGAAGTGTTATCGTAATGGATCCGCGGACCGGAGGGATCCTAGCGATGGCTAACGAGCCCCGATTCAACCCCAATACGTTTTCCTCATATCCGGCTGAGGCCAGGCGAAACAGAGCCGTTACCGATTGCTTTGATCCGGGATCGGTGTTCAAACCTTTTATTGTGGCGGCTGCTCTTGAGGAAGGGCTTATCAGCGAGACGGATATGTTCGATTGTGAAAATGGGTCCTATGTGGTTGGAGACCGGGTGATTCATGAAGCCCAGAATGAAAAATTCAAAGAGTTGACCCTTCCGGAGATTCTTAAATATTCAAGTAATATAGGAACAATAAAGATCGCCGAACGACTCGGGAAGGATCTGGCCCATCGGTACATGACAAAGTTCGGTTTCGGTTCAAAGACGGGAGTCGATCTCCCCGGTGAATCGACAGGGATCCTGCGGAACCCTCGTGACTGGCGCGAAGTCGATTTTGCGACTATGGCCTTCGGCCAGGGCATCTCCGTAACGGCAATGCAACTGGCCAGCGCAATGTGCGCCATAGCAAACGGCGGCGTTCTGATGAAACCGCGTGTCGTGCGGCGTCTGGTGGATAAAGAGGGCGCGACAGTCAGGGAGTTCGAACCTGTTCCACTCGGAAAGGTGATATCCATGGAAACGTCCCGAAAGATCACGGCCATCCTGACCGGAGTAGTGGAAGGGGAAGGGGGGACTGGGAAAAATGCTCACATTGTCAATCTTTCCATAGCGGGGAAAACCGGAACGTCTCAAAAGTTTGATTTCACTTCGGGGAAATACTCTGCCAAAAAGGTGGCCGCATCCTTCATAGGATTTTTCCCCGCCCAGGATCCCCAGATGGTCATCCTCGTTGTGCTGGATGAACCGGAGAGGAGCCGGTGGGGTGGAGCCGCCGCCGCTCCGGTCTTTAAGAGGGTTACAGAACAGATATTGAGATGTTCAAACAGCGGCATGGATGTACAGGAGGTCGCCACCGTTGAGACAATCGGCGAGGCGCGGATCATTCCGGCGTCAACGTCCATAACGGATATGGTTTATCCTGAGCCGAAAGAGGATGACACGGTGATCCCTGATTTTCAGGGCATGTCTCTGCGGGAAGTTCTGCGGATGGCTCAGAGCAGGGGAATTGAAATAAAAGCTGCCGGCACCGGCTGGGCCATCAATCAGAATCCCGCTCCCGGTGTTCCGATCGATGGAAATCAGTCCTGCTATGTGCTTTTCGACAGGGAGGGCTGAAGAGGGGATCCGCCATGGCTCAGATTTCTGACCTGCTTGAAGGAGTAGATACCCTGGAGATACGAGGCGATATTTCCGGAGAAGCCGCGGACCTCTGCTATGACTCGCGGAAATGCGAGGACGGTTCTCTCTTTGTTGCCGTTTCGGGCGCCCGGTTCGACGGGCATGATTTTATCCCTGAAGCGGTCAGGCGGGGTGCGCGGTATGTGGTGTTCGACCGAGAAGAGCCTTCTCCCCGTTCACTGCAAGCGACATGCATACGGGTAAGAGACAGCCGTCTGGCGCTGGCCGGCCTCGCAAGGAATTTCTTCGGCAATCCCTCCCGTGATATCTGTCTCATTGGGGTCACCGGAACGAACGGCAAGACGACGGTGACGTTTCTTCTCGAGTCGATTCTCACGGCTGCCGGATGTTCCGTCGGAGTGCTGGGAACGATAAATTACCGATACGCGGGCGCGATTTTTCCGGCCGTGAATACCACCCCCGAATCGGTCGACCTGCAGAAGATGCTCAGAGAAATGGTCGATGCGGGGGTGACGCATGTGGTCATGGAAGTTTCATCTCACTCGATTGACTTGAAACGGGTTTATGGATGTGCTTATGACTTGGGCATATTCACAAACCTTTCGAGCGAGCATTTGGATTACCATCGAACTATGGAGGATTACTTCCGCGTCAAGAAGCGGTTCTTTAATGATGTGGTCTGTGAACATCCCGCTGTTGTGAACGGGGATGATCCATGGGGGGTGAGACTTCTCCGGGAGATACAAACACCGGTGGTTACTTTCGGATGTGATGAATCACGGGATGTCTCTGCTGCGGATGTTGCCCTCTCTCCGGACGGCATCGAAGCAAAGATCCGACATAGCGGCGGAGCGTTTGCCGTATTCTCTCCTTTGACCGGAAGATTCAATCTCTCAAACATTCTCGCCGCTTCAGCGGCAGCCCTGTCGATCGGGATTGGGCCGGAGGATATCCGCGCGGGTATCAAAGCACTTGTGGTGGTTCCCGGGCGTCTTGAGCGGGTGAGCGTTCCCGGCGAGTCCGCCCTTTTTGTTGACTACGCCCATACGGAGGACGCCCTTGAAAACGTGCTGGCCACGCTCCTGGAGTTCAGAAAAGGGAGGATCATAACGGTATTCGGATGCGGGGGTGACCGGGATCGCACAAAGCGGCCCCGCATGGGGAAGGTGGCGGCGGCTTTCAGCGATTTGGCAATCATTACTTCCGACAACCCGAGGACGGAAGATCCTCTTGAAATTATCGATGATATCGAAGGGGGCATGGAGAGCGGTTCAACTCGATATGCGCCGGAAGAGATCATGAACGGTTTTACGGGAAAAGGATACACGGTCCTCGTTGATCGGAAAGCCGCTATACAACTGGCGGTGTCCGTTGCGGACAGCGATGACATCGTTCTTGTCGCGGGGAAGGGGCATGAGGACTACCAGATCGTGGGGATGAATAAATTCCCCTTCGATGACAGAGCTGTTGCCAGAGAGGCCCTCTTGGCCCGCAGGACGGGAGGCGCCCATTGAGAACTCCCCGACTCAAGACGAACGAAGTGATCGCGGCCACAGGCGGAACCCTTGTGAGGGGGAATCACGATGGAGTCTTTGCGGGGGTATCGACCGATTCACGGGAAGCGGCCGAAGGCGCTCTCTTTATTCCTCTGACGGGCGAACGGTTCGATGGTCATGATTTTATCCCCCGGGCGGTGGAAAATGGCGCGGCGGGGGTGCTCGTTCAACGGGGGAAGGATACGGTGCCGGATACCACCTTCGGCGATGCCGCGGTGATTCTTGTTGACGACACACTCCGGGCGCTGGGGGATATAGCGCACTGGTGGAGAGGTGGATTTTCGATTCCCATCGTGGCAGTCACGGGAAGTTCCGGCAAGACGACGACGAAAGAAATGATCGCCACCGTGGCGGAACGTTCCGGGACGGTTCTCAAGAGCAAAGGCAATTACAATAACCTGATCGGTCTTCCTCTCACGCTTCTGGCGCTGAACACGGAACATGCGATGGCCGTTATCGAGATGGGAACCAACAGGAAAGGGGAGATCGGAAGACTTGCCGCCATAGCCGACCACGACATCGGCATTATCACGAATATAGGACCGGCCCACCTGGAGGGGTTCGGGTCGCTCAATGCCGTAATGGAGGAAAAGAGTGACATTGTTTTGTGCATGAAAGATTCGGGCGTGGCGGTTATCAACAGGGATGATCCCTTTTCAGTGATGATAGGTGACCGGTGGCGAGGAAGAAACATCAGTTTCGGAATCGAGGGGAACGCTTTTGTTCGAGCCGAGCGTATATTCATGAGGGGAGAGCGGGGAGTGAGCTTTACTCTCACTATGGGAGGGATCGGCAGGGGAATCGATATGACCGTCGTGGGCAGGCACAATATATACAATGCCTTGGCCTGCGCCGCCGCCTGCCAGGCCATGGATATTCCCTATGATCTGATCTGCGAAGGTTTGTCGGCATTCAGGCAGATCCAGGGTCGCATGGAAATCCATCGGCTCAAGAGAGGTGGCACCGTCATCGACGACACCTACAACGCAAACCCCGCTTCGGTGATGGAAGCCCTGAAGACATTGAGTGCTCTGAAAGGGAAAGGGGAAAGCGTCGTGATTCTGGGGGATATGCTCGAACTGGGGGAACAATCCACGAGTTTACATGAAGAGGTGGGAAAATCCATAGCCGACAGCGGTGTCGGGACTCTGATGCTCAAAGGCAATTTCTCGGAGGCCGTGGCGAAGGGGGCGGTCCAACGGGGTTTGAAGGAAGATCGGATACATTTTATTTCGACACCCGACAGGATCATCGACATACTCCGACCGCTGGTGCGGGAAGGGGATTGGATCCTGGTGAAGGGATCGCGAGGGATGAAGATGGAAGAATTTCTCAACGTCATACTGGAGGAATTCGGGTAAGCGTCTGTTCCAACCCTGTCGGTAACGCCGGGGGAGAGAAAGGTGCTGTAGAGAGTTGTTAATTCATTGTTAACCACCACGCGCTGTGGTTTAGGGGATCAAACAGGTAACCGCCACTGATCCCGGGCGGGAGATGTGACTGGGAGAGCGATACGCATGATCTATCATCTTCTATATCCACTGAGCGATACGTATTCATGGCTTAACGTATTCCGTTACATAACCTTCAGGACCATTTACGCGACCATAACCGCTCTGGCCATCTGTTTCGTTCTCGGTCCCTGGGTAATCGGAAAACTCCAGGCCTTCAGTATCGGGCAGCCGATACGCCATGACGGGCCCAACTCCCATCTCGCCAAAAAGGGAACCCCCACCATGGGCGGCGTGCTGATCATCTTTTCCGTTGTTGTGTCGGTCCTTCTCTGGTCGCGGCTCACCGTCGGCTATGTCTGGATTATGCTCATGGTGACGGTAGGATTTGGTCTCATCGGATTCTTCGACGATTGCCGCAAATTATCAAACGGGAGCAAAGGGGTTCCAAAACGGCTCAGGCTTGCCGGAGAGATCATACTGGCGCTTGTTGTCAGTTTTGTCCTCTATCTGGACCCTCACTTCAGCTCAAATATGACCATCCCCTTCTTCAAGACCCTTCTCCCCGATCTTGGCTGGGGGTACGTGATCTTTTCGACGTTTATTATCGTGGGCGCGGCCAATGCGGTCAATCTGACCGACGGTCTTGACGGGCTCGCCATCAGCCCGGCAACAATATGTTTCGCAACCTATCTTCTCTTCGCCTATTTTGCCGGCAATATCAAACTGGCCGGATATCTCCAGATTCCCTATGTGGCGGGAGTCGGAGAACTCGCCGTATTCTGCGGTGCCATGGTCGGCGCCGGACTCGGGTTCCTCTGGTACAACACTTACCCCGCTCAGGTATTCATGGGCGATACGGGCTCGCTCTCGCTGGGCGGCGCCCTGGGGACCATAGCGATTCTTACGAAACAGGAGATTCTTCTCGCCATCGTGGGGGGAATCTTTGTGATGGAGACCATATCGGTTATTTTCCAGGTGGGGTGGTTCAAGGTGTCAAACGGAAACCGGATCTTCAGAATGGCGCCGATACACCACCACTTTGAACTCAAGGGATGGGCCGAGCCCAAGGTTATCGTCCGTTTCTGGATCATCTCCGTAATTCTTGCGCTGATCGCCATCAGCACATTGAAACTGCGATAAGGAGGCTGGCACGAAGGGACGACGAGTCATGGATCTGGAGGGGAAAAGAGTTCTGGTAATCGGCCTGGGAAGAACGGGGATAGCTACGGCACGATTTCTCCTCGTCGAGGGAGCCCGGGTCCTCGTCGCCGAGGAGAAGCCGATTTCAGAGCTGGGAGAGGCAATTGCGCCACTCAAGGGTGTTCCGGGTATTGAGTTCGGGATCGGGCAGGGGGATCTGGATGCTCTGTCGCGGGTCGACCTGATTGTGCCCTCGCCGGGGGTTGCCCCCTTTCATCCCCTTCTCGCGGAGGGGGCGCGGAGGAACATGCCCATCGTGAGCGAGCTTGAGCTTGCCTCCGGCCATGTTAAAAAACCGATCATCGCTATCACCGGGACCAACGGAAAGACGACGACGACAACCCTTCTCGGTGAGATACTTTCGCGATGTGGTAAAAGAGTCTTTGTGGGGGGGAATATCGGCACTCCCCTCATATCCCATGTCGGTGGCAGTCAGGAGGAGGATTTTGTAGTGCTGGAGGTCAGCAGCTTCCAGTTGCAGTGGGTCAAAGATTTTCATCCCTTCATCGCCATGCTTCTCAATGTGACTTGCGACCACCTCGATTATCACGCCTCTCTTGAGGAATACCGGGCCGTCAAGGAACGGATATTCGCCCGTCAGGGGCGGGGAGACCTGGCGATTCTGAATGGGGATGATCCTCAACTGGCGGACCTGGCGAGGAGGCTGCCTGCTGAACATGTGGTATTCTTCAGTTCGTCGCCACAGTTGAGGGAAGGGATTTTTGTGGATGGCCCATCTCTGAGATATCGATTCGCGGACCGGGATGAAATCTATCCCGTGGGGGCGATACGCTTGAGGGGCGCGCATAACCTGGAAAACATCATGGCCGCCGTTGTCGCCGCGCGGATGTGCGGGTGTCCTCCCGAAGGGATTTCTGATGCGGTGAATACTTTCACCGGTATTGCTCACCGGATAGAGTCTGCCGGGACGGCGGATGGTGTTGCGTATTACGATGACTCCAAGGGAACCAATGTTGACGCCGTATACCGGGCCCTCCAGTCCTTCAACGGGCCGGTGGTCCTTCTTCTCGGAGGGAGGTACAAGGGGGGGGACTTTACAGTACTGAAAACGCTGCTGCGGGAACGGGTCAAGGCCCTGATTGTCTTCGGCGAAGCTGCCGGCCGGATTGAGACAATGATCGGAAGAATCGTGGAGACCAAACACGCCGGAAACCTTCGCGAGGCTGTCGGCTTGGCCCGACGGATCGCGACGCCCGGCGACACGGTTCTTCTGTCGCCGGGGTGTTCGAGTTTCGATGAGTTCAAGAACTATGAGGAACGAGGTTCCGTCTTCAAGGATCTGGTCCGGAAGATGGGTCACGAGAGGAACACGGGAACATGGGCAAAGAACCTTCAATGACGGGTGGCAGACCGGACATCACGCTTCTGGTTGTCACCATCATCCTGGTGGTTATCGGGACGGTGATGATCTACAGCTCGAGTTCCATCATCGCCATGGAAAAGTATGGCGACGGGTACCACTATATAAAGAAACAGATCGTGTTTGTTCTCCTCGGTTTCGGCGTCATGATGGGGGTCTCCAGGATTCCCTACCGGTACTGGGGGAAGGCGGCGTATCCCGCCGTGCTGGTATCGATAGTGCTCCTGACCCTCCTTATCATTCCCGGCTTTGGCACGACGGTGGGGGGGGCCACACGGTGGTTTCGTGTTGCCGGCATCTCGTTCCAGGTGTCCGAGATGGTGAAGATTGTACTGGTTCTATTCCTGGCCCACTACCTTGCGAAAAAGGTCAACCGCATAAAGGAATTTTCGCGCGTCTTTCTGGTGCCGCTGGCTCTGTTGCTCATAATTCTCGGGCTTATCCTGCGCCAGCCCGATTTTGGAACGGCGGTCATCATGGTTATAGTCTTCATGCTCATGTTTTATCTGGCGGGGAGCCGCGTCACCTATCTCGCCGGACTTGCGGCAACTGCGATCCCCGCGGGAGCCATTCTGATCATGCAGGAAAGCTATCGCATGCGCAGGTTGCTCTCCTTCCTCAACCCTTGGGAAGATCCGGGCGGGACAGGATTTCAGATAATCCAGTCGTTCATTTCCTTCGGTTCCGGAGGAGCCTTTGGAGTAGGGCTCGGCAACAGCATGCAGAAACTTTTTTATCTTCCAGAACCGCATACGGATTTTATCCTCTCGGTCATCGCCGAGGAAGGCGGATTTATCGGGGTCGTCATTGTGGTGGTCCTCTTCTCCATTCTTGTGTTTCGGGGGTTCGTGATCTCATTCCGCTGTGACGACCTGTTCGGGATGCTTCTGGCATCTGGATTGACGGCGGTCATCGCCCTGGGGGCGTTTATCAATATGGCGGCCGACCTTTTGACCTCCGTTTCAAAAGGAGAGAATCCGAGCCCTGATTTCTATGACGGGGTAAAGTGCCACGAGGTTTTAAGCGCCGTTGAAGAATCCATCGGGAAAAAAGGATGGGTAAAGTTGAAATAAAGATAAGGCAAAGAGACAAAATCATAACCCCCTCACAAGAGGGAAAATCAAGAACTCCTCACGATGAGAGAGA